>JALRIJ010000385.1 GCA_023255485.1 Flectobacillus sp. | reverse complement strand
CCTTCGATGACTCAACAGTTTACTCGCTTGGATTCGGTAGAAAAAATGATTCTGGGTGGTTTCTTCGATTCGGTAGGGCTTTATATTAAACCGACAGAATTACAAACTCGTTTGGCTCAAGAGTGGTTGCATTTTTTAGAAATGTATGACCTACGAAATAAGCCTTTCGACTTCTTGACTTTAGGACAACAACGAATGGTGCTGATTGCCAGAGCGATGGTGAAACATCCGCCCTTGTTGATTTTGGATGAACCTACCACAGGACTTGACGACCATAACATGGCCTTATTTACGGCATTGGTCAATAAAATTGCGGCAGAAAGTAAAACGGCTATTTTGTACGTATCGCACCGTACCGAATTGGGTTTAAAACCAAAAGCGATTTTTGAATTGACTCCATCTGAAAATGGCTCAACAGGGAGCGTTATTATAAACTAATTCTGTTAGCTGGCGACTGAAGTCGCCAGCTAACAGAAACTTCGCTCACCCCGATTTGCAATCGGGCTTGGCTTGGGCTTGCGTTTAAAACGCTATAAAATCAGGGACTAAAATCCCTCATTTTACCATTAACACTAGTATTAAGCAAATTCTTCGCAAAACTATGTTTTCTATGAATCTATGTGGTTAAATCTTTCGGGGTACTAAAACAAATAACGCACCGAAAGCCCATACGTCAAATTGAGCGTTGGCGTAAGATCATATTGAAATGAGGTTTGAGTTCTTTCCAAGGGAATACTTGATGATGGTACGGCATCCTTATTTGTAGTAGTTGACCACCCATAAGTAGCATTGAATAAACTCAAGTTTAAAAATCTTCCCTGTAATTGCCATTTGGAATTAATCGCATAAATCACCCCTGCCCTACCACTTAAATCAACACTTACACTAGACCACTTCCCCTTGCCATAATCGGCATAGTTTTGGTAATCTCCAAAACCAACATTAAACCCTCCTGAAATCCCACCATAAAGACTCAATTTGCCAAAAATAGGTTTATAGTATTCATTCCCTTTTCTCAAACCAATTCCAAAGGACTCATCTCCAAAAGTATTATCCGCTGCATTACTGTTATTCACCTCTGAATAAGAACCACTAAAAGTCGTAGAAATACTCCAATACTTCATTTTTGTCTTACTAGCATACTTTCCAAGTAAAATATCTACAGAATAGTTATGACCATTATTTGAATAGAACGGAGCAGAATTATTAAAAGAGGTCGTTCCTCCAAACGATAAGGCAACAAGTTTTTTTCCTGTGTTATCTTGTGCTTGCATACACAAGCTAAACGCACAACTTAGTGTGATGAGTAATAATAATTTAGTTTTCATGCTGAAGGATGTTTAGAAAGTTTTACCAATAGATAAAGAAAGTGACGAGACATACATTGACCCTCTAAAATTCACATTGAAGGTATTAGTGTAAGGCATACTTTGATTAGAGAGACTAAACTGTGCTAAATTAGTTTCTCCATTAATAAACCACTGATTTTTAAACTGATACCGAAGCCCCCCGTTCAAAGATGTAGTTAGGGAAATTGAGTAGGGTCTATAACTTTGGTTACCCGTAACAAAACTTGCTCCTAGAAGTCCTTGTAATTCGCCATAACAGTACAACGACTTACTTAAAGGGATAAATTTATCCACAAAATAACCAGCCCCAACACCATGAGTCAGACTTATTACTTCCGTTATACGACTAATATCAGCACTCAAATCGTATTTAGCAATCCATCCCTGAGCAAAATTGACTTTCGTAAATGTTCCCCGTTTATAACTTACGGATAGTCCCAAAATACTTGATTTACTGTCTGTTGTGGAAGAAGGATAGACAGAATGGTCTGTCGAACCTCGGCCGCTCAAACTAAACCCAACCAATCCAAAGTGTTTGCCCTTATCGTACTGAGCCTGTGAGAAATGAAGGGCTACGCCAAAAAGCATAACCAGTGTTAAAAAGGTTTTTTTTGTCATTTTCTAAAATAGTTTAAAGTTTAGCGAAGGTACGTTTTTATTGGATAGGTGAATAAAAAACTGTTTGTTAATATTTGTTAAGGTCTATTTCATATTAAACAAGTCACTTGAAACTTCGTTTAAAAATCTTATATTTAGCTTTCTAAACAACCACTAATTAACCTGTTTTTCTTTATTTTATTTAACTCTAAATTTTTACATCATGTTTAACAAAAAACTCTTTTTTGCTCTCGCATTAATCGCTACTTCGTTTGTCTCTAATGCCCAAAAATTAGAAAAAGGTACAAATCTTATCGGAGGAAATATCTCATACCTCAACGTAGAGGGAGGCGAAGCATTACTGGCATCAATACCATTTTCAAAAATGCTTAGTAACTCATTTGCTTTAGGGGGAAATTTAACTTACGTAAATTACGGAGGTCGTACAAGTAGTTTTATTGTAGGTCCTCAAGCAAAGTATTATTTTAATGGGGAAAAAGCCTTGAAGCCTTATTTAATTGGTAATTTGGGGGTTGACCTTGAAAGACCAACGTTAGGATACGGAGCGGGTGTAGGATTAGCCAATTTTCTTAACGATTATGTGTCCATCGATTTGACTGCAACTTATGGAACAACTACAAATTACGCCAGTATTTATACGGCCTCGTCCAGAAACACCTTCTTAGTT
>JALRIJ010000384.1 GCA_023255485.1 Flectobacillus sp. | reverse complement strand
TATCGTTGAGTTTACGGCCCCAATCCATAGCAAAGCTCAGAGATTTATAATTATGTTTCTGCAAGAAAGGATCAACCTTATCTCTATTTTCATCCGAAATAGCAATGATTTTAATAGCATTCCCAAACTGAGCTTGCAATTTATCGAAGTGCGTCAACGACGGAATGCAAGGTTTGCAATACGTAGCCCAAAATTCAAGAATGACAACTTTCCCTTTTAAATCCCGAAGGGAAATTGTTTTTTCTCCGCCTGTATGCGTTAAGATAGACAACTGAAAATCAGGACATACTTTCCCTAAAATAGGCGGATCTGTTTGAGCCATGAAGGTTTGTCCTACACTAACATTGCTGATAAGAAGTAATAGAAGGATGTATAATTTTTTCATCTAAAATAACTATGAACTGCGTGTTTTTTTCGTGGTTATATCAAACAAAAATACAAAAGATTCTTTCCAATCTAACTAAATACTTATGAGTTTAACAGTCAATATTCCAAGATTACAATAAACGACTGTCCTCTAACAGCTTAAATAAGCTTCTCATGCGATGAACCTTATCAATTGTTTTTTAACGATTATCCATTAAATAAAAGCCCCATGCAACCCTATAACGTTGTTACTCGTCTTTGAACTAGGGATAATTTTCCAAACAACTCATGTTCAACTATATTTTACCAAACCTTATGAATTTTAAAACTATCATTTTAAAAACTGAAACGAGTATTTTGAAATTTCTGGAGAGTAATTTCTGGATAGAAAAAGTAGTTCTCCTCTGTATTCTTTTGGCTATCATAGGAGCATTCCCTCGATACGACTATATTTATGCCTATCAAAACCTACATAGAGAATTGCATGGAGCGTGGTACATTCTTCAATGCCGTTCGGAACATTTGATGGATACTCATGTCTTAACGCAAGGAGACAGTCATATTGGGAAGCTTACCTTTCGCTTAGTGTTACCTATTTTACTAGGCTTTTTCCATAAAAATATCTGGGGAATTGTAGTCGTACAGGCTGTTCTAGGTACATTTTCCCTATGGTTACTTGCCAAACTGATTTATAAAATCACCGATGATAAACTTAGTACCTTCTATTTTACCTTAGCAACAACCCATATCTACTTCGGAATTGCGGCTTTTTGGGAGTTAGGAGGATTTGGTGATTCTATCGCTTATGCCATGATCATTATTGCCATGTTTTACCGAAACCCATTCATCATTTTTTCGGCTATAAGTATCGCATCGTGGACAGACGAAAGAGGGTTTATCGCTGGTGGGTACATCCTGTTATGGTGGATTTGGCGAAATACCTTTGAAAAACAAAAAGCTATTAGAGAAGCTTATACCGAAATACTAAGCACCCAAACCCTATCAATTGTAAGCTGTTGGTGTTGCTACATAGCTATCCGCCTTTGGCTTACGCAAACTTTCCATTTGACTCTTGATACTCGTCAAATTGGAGCGTTTATGCTCAGTCCAAGTGAAAGCTCTAGTATTGGCTTGGGTTTATGGGCTAGTTTGGAAGGTTTTTGGCTATTTATTGGGATAACGACTATTACTCTTATAGCTAATTGGAAACAAACAAAACTCTCACTCTTTATCTATATCGGAATACTCATCTTCCTTATCCTTACTAGTTGTATGGTGTCTGACATCAACCGCAGTATATCCTATGGGTTTTCTATTGTTCTTTGTAGCCTAATTCTACTAAAAAACTTTCTTTCCAAAAGAGAATTACACTACATTCTGGCTGGAATTGCAACTATTTGTGTTGCTCATCCTTTATTGATGACATTTGGCTCAAATAAAGTGACATGGGCTTATCCATTGCCGTTTCAAGTGCTAATTTTTTTATGTAGGTAAAGAGCGTGATTAAGCTGGCACTCTTATTGTACATGTCGTGAATATACGCTAATGATTCCTATGAAGAATACCCACTTTATCATCGCATTATTTACAATCAGCTTTCTTATTTCTGCATGTAAAGAAATTCCTCCTATTGAAGATATGGAAGGCTGTATGTGTGCATTACCAGAACCTGCGTATTCATCTCAAATTCTTACGATGTCTATTACAGACAACGATACAAGTCGTCAAGTGGCTCGGGAACGGCTCAAGATTTGGTTTGTTAATCCCTCAAACGAAAATAAAAAAGATACGATTAGAGACTTGGTTGTAAGTCCAATAGCCTATATGAGTCGAGAGCTAACTCTTTTTCAATTTTATACAGGAAATAAGACTACCTATTTCATTGAGCTAGACGGTATCCAAAAGGCTACCATGACGTTTGATGCGATACCTGATAAAAATGGTTTTGTTACGAAATCCAATATGAAAATAAACGGAAAAAGTGTTACGAGCATAAACGGCATCTTTCCAATTCGATTAGAATAAACTAGCGAAAAATCAAAAAGCAGTTATCCATCATGAATAACTGCTTTTTAATTGAATACGTTGTTGGTTAGCTTATTTCACTACAAACGAAGCGGCTAATTTATCCCAAGCAAGGGTTACTTTTCCTGAATCTTCTGCTTTGATGGTAAAGCGTTCTGTCATGTCAGTAGCTACTGCTGGAACCGTTACCCGCAATACATCTTCTGACTCTGTGTAATCATAATTACCCCATTGTTTGAAGTCT
>JALRIJ010000383.1 GCA_023255485.1 Flectobacillus sp. | reverse complement strand
GTATTGTTCAGAAAAAAGTGTCTCGTGTATTATTTGGTAAGCGTGTTGTAACGCTTGACTTAGCTTCGTTAGTGGCAGGTACCAAATACCGTGGACAGTTTGAAGAACGTATGAAAGCTGTCATGAATGAGCTAGAAAAGTCTCCTGATGTAATTTTGTTTATCGACGAATTACATACCATTGTGGGTGCAGGGGGAGCGTCTGGCTCGTTGGATGCTTCAAATATGTTTAAACCAGCGTTGGCTCGTGGCGATATTCAAGTTATTGGAGCGACAACCTTAGATGAATACCGTCAGTATATTGAGAAAGATGGAGCATTAGCTCGTCGTTTCCAAACGGTTATGGTCGATGCTACTACAGTAGAAGAAACCATTGAAATCTTGAATAACATTAAAGATAAGTACGAAGATCACCACCACGTAACTTATACCGATGAGGCAATTGAACAGTCTGTGAAATTGTCAGAACGCTATATCTCGGATCGTTTCTTACCAGATAAGGCTATCGATGTATTGGACGAAGTGGGAGCAAGAGTACATATTTCAAACATTACGGTTCCAGAAGATATTATTCAACTAGAAGCGGCAATTGAGGGTATCAAGCGTGATAAAAATGCCGTTGTAAAATCGCAGAAATACGAAGAAGCAGCTCAATTACGTGACCGTGAAAAACGCTTATTGGAACAATTAGAGAAAGCGAAGATTGACTGGGAAGAGGATACTAAACGTCGCCGTTATACTGTAACAGAAGAAAGTGTTGCAGAAGTAATTGCTCAAATGACGGGTATTCCTGTAAACCGTGTAGCTGCTACAGAAGGACAAAAATTATTGAACATGCACGAAGAATTGCATGGTAAAGTAATTGGTCAAGACCCAGCGATTACCAAGTTAGTAAAAGCGATTCAACGTACTCGAGTTGGCTTAAAAGATCCTAAAAAACCAATTGGTTCATTTATTTTCTTAGGCCCTACGGGTGTCGGTAAAACAGAATTAGCAAAAGTACTTGCTACGTATTTGTTTGATAAAGAAGATGCCTTGATTCGTATTGATATGAGTGAGTACATGGAGAAATTTAGTGTATCTCGCTTAGTGGGAGCTCCTCCGGGATACGTTGGGTATGAAGAAGGTGGACAATTGACAGAAAAAATCCGTCGTAAGCCATACTCTGTAGTATTACTTGACGAAATTGAAAAAGCTCACCCAGACGTATTCAATATCTTGTTGCAAGTACTGGACGATGGTATCTTGACGGATGGTTTAGGAAGAAGAGTTGATTTCCGTAACACGATTATCATCATGACTTCTAACATCGGAGCAAGAGACTTGAAAGATTTTGGAACAGGTATTGGTTTCTCTCCAAAAGCGAAAGCAGATGGTATTGACGAGGCCATGAAAGGAACAATTCAGAACGCTTTGAGAAAAGCATTCTCTCCTGAGTTCTTGAACCGTTTGGATGATGTGATTGTATTCAACTCGTTGGAAAGAGAGCACATCCACAAAATCATCGATTTAATGTTGAACAAATTGTTCGCTCGTATTTCATTACTTGGTTATAAAGTAGAGTTGACTGAAAAAGCAAAAGACTTTATCGCTGACAAAGGTTACGATCAACAATACGGAGCAAGACCATTGAACCGTGCGATTCAACGTTATTTGGAAGATCCAGTAGCTGAGGAAATCTTGAAAGGTGGTCTAGGCGAAGGAGATATTATCTTAGCTGATTACTCGGGTGAAGGTGATTCGTTAACAATTACCAGAACAAATGTAGAAGAAGTTAAAGAACAAGAATAAGTTCTTTTGACAATAAAAAAGGCTAGTTGAGCAATCGACTAGCCTTTTTCTTTTAAGAAAGAATCGTCTTAGTTTAACGTACTTGCGAGTACTTTTTCCATGGTTGCAATGGACATATTTCCCTTTGCAAGGATGTTTTTATTTTTATCTAAGATATAAATAGTAGGGGTGTATTGAGCATCAAATTCTTGGTAAAAACTAATATTTCCCGTTTTGTCCATTACATTAATGAAAGAGTCTGAATGATAGGTATTAATAAATTCTTTCCACGTATTTTCATTATTTCCAAAGATAGGAGCGAATACCTCAACCCCTTTGGCTTTGTATTTTTTAAGAAGGTTTACCAGTTGTGGCGTAAAGTATTGACAATGAGAACAGTCTGCCCCGTAGATATAAAGTATCGTAAGGTTTGCTTTTACATCATGTAATTTCCGTAGCTGTCCTTCTACATCCGTTAAGCGAACGTCTGGAATTTTACTACCAATCAACAAGTGAGATAAATAACCAACTCGCTCTTTTACTAATCGTACTGTAGTAGAGTCCCATAGTTCGGGTTCTTCGCTATAATGCTTTTGCATCAGGTGCACAAAAACTGCATCATGCCCCATTACTTTACTGACTTCAAAATGATTCGTAAGGGTACTAATCAAATAACGTCGCATTTCAGAGCCTTTCTTTGCTCGATTAATAATGTTATCAGCGAGTCTTTTAAGTGAATCAGCAGGTAAGAAGTCAAGCTCGTTGAAGTATTGATTGAGTGGGCGATAGACGTAATGTGAGCGAATAAAACGCTCGTCAGCCAAGTCAATATTATCTAAAAAATGGTTAACGAAAAATTTATTTTGCCA
>JALRIJ010000382.1 GCA_023255485.1 Flectobacillus sp. | reverse complement strand
AATTAAAATCCCGAAAACAATCGTAAGCTGATTGATAGAAACATTGCGTCCTCTGATAGAAGCAGGAGACACTTCGGCGATGTATAAAGGGCTTAACATCGAGGCCATTCCCACTCCGATTCCTGCCATAAATCGCATGAGCATAAAAAAGAACAAGGAGTCAGCCAAGGCCATTCCGAGCGAAGAGATAGCAAAAATACTAGCGGACAGCATTAACGAAGGCTTTCTGCCAAAACGCTCGCCCATCCTTCCAGCAATCACACAGCCTACCATACAACCTAAGGCAAGAATTCCTGTGAGAAAGCCTTCCCACCAAGCATTCAACTCAAAAAAATGTTTTAAAAAGGGCAATGTTCCCGCAATCACGGCAAAATCGAATCCGAAAAGATAACCACCCAAGGCAGATATAATAGATATCAAGAGGGTATATCGTGAGTTATTATTCATAATGAAACCGTATTTATTAAAATTTAAGACTATTTTTGGCACTAGAAATCATCCTAATCGTGTATTCAATGTTGAAAAAAAGTGAGGGATTTATTGGACAGCGTTCATTTGTATTGCCCAATCATGTAATCCATTTGAATCAAACACATCCTCTTTGTCAGGGGCTTTATATCACGGATATTGGTTACTATCCGAATGCGGCATTTCATGTACGGGAGCGTCCTAATGGCTCCGAACAATATATTTTCATTTACTGTGTCGCTGGCGAAGGCTGGTATTCGGTTAATGGTCAGAGAAATAGCGTAAAAGCTAATCAATTTTTCATTATTCCTGCCCATACAGCACACGAATACGGAGCCGATACTCGTAACCCCTGGAGTATTTATTGGGTTCATTTTTCGGGAACAAGTGCCGCTGCTTATGTTCACTACATGTATCCCTCTCAAACGGGTTTTAGCCCCCTCAATGTGGCGGTCGATCATGGCTATCATTTAAAATTCAACGACCTGATTTCCCATATTGAAATGTCGTATAATG
This sequence comes from Flectobacillus sp., assembly GCA_023255485.1. Classification (GTDB taxonomy): domain Bacteria; phylum Bacteroidota; class Bacteroidia; order Cytophagales; family Spirosomataceae; genus JALRIJ01. The sequence goes on along the minus strand of JALRIJ010000382.1, from coordinate 1,656 downwards.
AAGACAATGTCATTTATGCCAATATTGGTTTAGGACATTACCTGAGTTCTTTCAAAGATGCGGTCTATAATCCTTCCAGAAAAAATCAATCCGAAACAGACCCTGTTAGTCAGGTCATTCATTTTATGAAAGAGCATCTTTCTGAATCCCTTTCCTTAGAGCAACTCGCCGAAGTAGCGGGTATGTCTGCCTCTAATTTATCGCTCATTTTCCGTCAAAAACTACAGAGTTCTCCCATTCATTTTTTCACTTTTCTAAAAATACAGCGAGCTTGTTATTTGTTAGAGTTTACTAACCTTAGAATAAAAGAGGTCGCCTATCAAATTGGTTATAACGACCCCTTTCATTTCAGTCGAGTATTTACCAACATCATGGGAAAATCACCTAGAACTTTTAGAAAAAATGGATAACATCAACTATCCCAATGCCTCTACGGCAGTCAAAAAGTCAATCATTTTGTCATGTTCCAAAACACCTTGATGATTGATATTCAACAAACTAGCTTGACTAAACAGGTTTTTAGCTTCTTCCTGATTACCTTTTCCTAAGTGTCCTAAAGCCATCAAATAGAGGCAATGAACCTTATTCCGTTCGTTGAGGTCTGCATCAAAAACTAATAAATCTGGCAGTGAAACAGCAAAATAATCTATCTTAATTTCATCGTTTAAATGCTCTTGTCCAAATCGGATTAATCGTTCAAAAATCGCTGTTGCTTTCTCTGGAGTCCCTAGTTTTATCCATGCCAACCCTTGATAGAAAATTTTATCTGGTTGTGGGTCATTATAGAAAATAGCTTGTACAGGCTCTGCAATTCCTTGCGTTGCTAGTCGGTAAAATGCCTCGGCAGTGGCAGTATCACCTTGTAATTCATACACAAGTCCTTTCAAATAATGAATATCGTTTTCTTGCGTACCCAGTAGTTTTCCCTCGCCCAGATTATGCGGATATGCTTCCGTTTCCTGCAAATAAATAAGGGCAATATCGTAGTGTTTGGCTAAAATAGCCTGTTTAGCCAATGCGATGTGTGTGAGCAAATATTGTCCTACAACTTTTCCCTCCCCTCCTTCCCAAGGGTGAAAATTTCGTGCAGCCAGTAAGTCTTTTGCCCCCTGATACTGTGCTGTTTGATTTAATAGGGTCACTAACTCTAAGTATAAATCATCTCGCTGAAAGGTAATTTCTTTCTGACTAAGTAGTAAATTCAATCGTTTTTGTGGAGACGTATTTATTTTTTTGTGTAATTGGTCAAACTCCATTAACACACGAGCATCCGATTTATCTAGTTGATATGCGGTAGTTAAAGCAGCTACTGCTTTCTCTACATGATGTTCTTTGTTATGATACGCCAAAGATAAATTCCGAAATGCCGTAGGAAATTGAGGTTTTAGCAAAGTAGTTTTTTCCCAACAAGCCACCGCCTCTTTATCTTGGCGATTCGCATACCAGAAATTTCCTAAGTAATAAAACAGGTTTCCGTCTTCAGTTGCCCACTCAGTTGCCCATTTCAATACTTTCAACTCAACCAGACGGTTCGGAAATACTTTATCAGGATTAGCCTGTTGAGCTTTCATCAACCATTGTTTTATTTCCGTTTGTTGATTCATTTTCGAAGCGATAAATGCCAGAAAATAATACACAATTGGATAAGGCTCTTGT
>JALRIJ010000381.1 GCA_023255485.1 Flectobacillus sp. | reverse complement strand
TCTACAGAAAAGGAACTTCGGTAACGAACTCGATTTCCATCTCTAATGCTACTGATGTAAGTTCATTCCGTTTGTCATTGGCTAATTTGGCTAACAACTCAATTCTTCGTAATTCTGGCTTAGATCGTAAGACGGTTAACTTTACAGGTTCTCAGAAATTCGGTCAAAAGTTAAAAGTTGATTTGATGTTCAACTACGTAGATGAATTGAACAGCAACAAGCCTCAGTTGAGTGATGGCCCAATGAACGCTAACAACATCAACTATTTAGCAACTAATGTTGAGCAGTCAATTTTGAATCCTGGGTATGACGTAAACAGCGTGACAGGAAACGAAATGCAGTATAACGACGATATTTATGTTACTAACCCTTGGTTCGTAGTAAATCGTTATAAAAACGATGTAAAACGTAAACGTTTAATTTCGGCTATTACAGCAAAATATGACCTTACGAAAAACACGTATGCTCAAGTACGTTTTGGATATGACCAAATGAACGATGGTATTTTCAAAATTACACCAACAGGAACGGCTTACTCAAACGGTAATAAAGGTTCATTCGACGAGCTTTCAACGGCTAGTACAACAGAAATTAATGCGGATGCGATTTTGGGGGGAAACTTCGAAGTAAACAAAGATTTCACGATTGATGCCTTGGCTGGGGTTGCTACAAGAAGTAACAAATACGATAAATTTGGGGTAAGTGGTGGTCCATTCGTGATTCCATTCTTCTATAGCCCATTGAACGTCGCTTCGTATAACCGTGACTACCAATACACAGAAAAGAAAACGAACTCAGCGTATTATTCATTAGATTTCAATTACAAAAATCAATTGATTTTATCGACAACAGGTCGTTACGATGCCTTCTCTACGTTGCCAGCAAGCAACTACGGAATCTTCACGCCATCTGTTTCGTTGAGCTACGACTTCACAGATTTAGTGAAATCTCCTAAATTCAACTACGGTAAATTCAGAATGTCTTACGCTCAAGTGAGTGGCGAGCCAACGAACCCATACACTACGTCTCAATACTACAGTGTAGGTTCTGCGATTCAAGGCACTACAACAGGTTCATTCAGCAGTACATTACCTAACTTATTCTTGAAACCATACACGTTGACAGAATTTGAAGTGGGTACAGAATTGAAATTCTTAAATAACCGTTTGAGCTTAGACCTTGCATACTTTGACCGTAAAACGAAAAATGAAATCATCAGCGGTTCTTTATCAGAATCAACAGGTTTCAGTAATCAGCAAATCGGAACAGGTTCAACTCAAAACAGAGGTTTAGAAGCATTATTGACGGGTGTGCCTATCGAAACAAATAAGTTTAAATGGACTGCTTCCTTAAACTTGACTTCTATCAGCAACAAAATTTTAGAAATTGATGGATCTGGTTCAGAGTCGCAACAATTAGGTTTAGGAACATACCGTCCTTTAAATGCAAACACTGCGTTGATTAAAGGAATGCCTGGTCCACAAATCATGGCTTATGACTACGTGTATAATTCACAAGGTAAAATTGTAGTAGATGCTTCGGGTATTCCTGTACAAGCTGCTTCTCGTACGCCAATGGGTTCTGTGTTACCTAACTTATATGGAGGTTTGAATAACGAATTCCGTTACAAAAACTTCAACTTATCCTTCTTAGTTGACTATCGTTTTGGTAACAAAGTGCTTTCAGCAACTAATTATTATACCATTTACAGAGGGTTAAACCAAATGACTTTGGTAGGTCGTGAAACAGGTGTTGTGGCAGATGGCGTAACTACAGATGGTTCTGTAAATACTGTGAATGTTCCTGCTCAGACATATTACCAAGGTTTAGCAAGAAGAATTTCTGCTCTAAACGTGTTAGACGGAAGCTTCATCAAGTTGAGACAAATTACCTTAGGATACAGCATTGACCCTAAGATATTTGGAAAATCGCCAATCAAAGCAATCGAAGTATCATTGGTATGTAGAAATCTCTTGACGTTATTGAAACATACAGACAACATTGATCCAGAAGCTGGCTTCTCTTCAACTTTAGGTTATGCAGGTATCGAGGGTAACAGCTTACCAGCAACTAGAACCTATGGTTTCAACCTTAACGTTAAATTCTAAAATACTGGAATATTATGAAAAAAATAGCATGTATATTGGCATTAATATCGGTATTTACGACTTCATGTACAGATGATTTTGAAGCAATAAATACCGACCCGAATAAGACGAGTGCTACGGTTTTTAACCCCAACTATTTGTTGTCTCAATCGCAATTTGAGTTTGGCAACACGGGTTACTCGCAATTATTGTATCAAAGTATGTGGTCTCAAGTACTTGCTTCTACGTTTTCTTATTATGGAAATGGCGACAAGTATGTAGCGGCTGGTAGTTTTGATGCTTACAAAGGACGTGTATTTGAAGAAACATACCGAGCAGCATCTTTGTCTTACGAAATGCAAAATTTGACAAAAGATAAGCCTGAGTATTCAAACTTATACAACGTTGGAGCAATCATGAGAGTGCTTTGCTTGGCTCGTATTACGGATTGTTACGGAGACGTTCCTTATACAGAAGCATTAAGAGCGAAAGACGGAATCACTGCTCCTAAATACGATGCTCAGTCGAAAATCTATCCAGCAATGTTGGCAGATTTAG
>JALRIJ010000380.1 GCA_023255485.1 Flectobacillus sp. | reverse complement strand
CAAGGGGTAATTGTTGAATCAAGCCAGCGATTTCTTCAATCGAAAACTTACCAAAAATATCCATTTCGATACTTACTTCTGCCGCTTCATCTACTTCAACAGAAGGGAGGTTACGATGACTTTTGCGTAAATGGTCAATACACGTATTCACGAGGATAGTTTTGAACCATGTAACAAATACCATGTCTTCTTTATAGCGGTCAATATTGGTAAAAACCTTCAAATAGCTATCGTTCAATAATTCCTGAGCCGTTTCTAAATCTGCCACATAGCGTACACACACCGAAAGACCAAAGCGGTAAAAACTTTCATAAAGTTGCCGTTGAGCATGAGGGTCATACTTACGACATTTTTTCAATATGTGCTTTAAATCGTCTTGAATCATGGGTCGATATAAAACCGAAATAAAATGAGCTGAAATGGTTAATTTATGTGTCTGTACAAGACTACGCAAAGAATCCTGAAAATACTGCGTGGCTAGGTGTTTTTATTTGGAGATCTTTTGTAAATGAATGCTGCTTGAGTGTTGTATAAGAAGAGGTTGTACTGAAATAAGTGTCTGTTTGAGAGGTAGTTATTGATGTTGAACTATTTAAGCTATCGTAATTTTTTACACGAGTGCTTGGAAGAAAACTAGTGTAGTTTTTGATTTAATATAGCTGTTTTCTTATATTTCGGGAATAGTACCGCCGAGCGTATAAACGCTTGAATAAAACCTAATTTAGAAATTACACATTAAACCAAACCTAATTACCATCATGGAAGAACCGCTTCGTCTTTTAAGTCCAGATCTTGGATTGATGTTATGGCAAATTTTTGTAGCAGTCCTCTTACTCACTGGACTGGCTGCTATTATTGATATTGCCTTTCATAAATTTGAAAAAAATCAAAAAGCAATATGGTTATTGATTTGCGTATTTGTACCTTTTGGAGGGGTAATGTACTTTTCAGTTGGTCGAAAACAACGCATTCTTAACTAAATGTAGCCTATTGGTACAAAGGTATAATTTGTACCAATAGACTTTAAAAATGAATAAATTAATAAGACACCTTTTAGTTAAAAATTATGTTTTCTATATGCCTATGTGGTTAACGATGTTCCATTCCTTCTATTAGCTGTATTACTTTCGAAAGTCCTGAGGCATCTACGTCTGAAAAATCATTTAATTGATTAGAATCCACGTCAAGGACTAAGAATACCTCTCCATTTTTATCTAAAGCTGGCAATACGATTTCTGATTTTGAGGCAGAAGAACAGGCTATATGTCCAGGGAAAGCCTCCACGTCGGGTACAATCACCACTTCTTTAGTCGTATAGCAATGGCCACAAACCCCTTTATGGAACTGAATTCTGGTACAAGCAACAGGGCCTTGAAAAGGGCCTAACACCAATTGATTCTCCTTTTTTAAATAGAACCCCACCCAAAAGAACCCAAACGCCTCTTTCAACGCTGCTGCTATATTGGCAAGGTTGGCCGTCAAATCGCTTTCTCCATCAGTTAATGCTTTGATTTGAGGAATTAAACTATCATAGATTTCTTGTCTATTCGTTGTTGATGGTATGGATAAACTCTCCGCCATGTTGTTATTAATTAGTTGATGAATGATGATTTTAATTTAATACATTTCATTTGCCCTACGAGTTCCCGAAGACAAAAAAGTAGGTGAGGTGGACAGGGATTAAAATTCCTGCTTACAAGCTCGCCCGCCCCGATGGGGCTTTTACGACAAAAGGGGAAAGGAAGTCTCTCTCAGCATTATCCCAGCGGGATAGCACATCGGTAACCCAAAGATGCAACGATACCTCTTATTCCGTAGGAATGCAACATCGGTCGCTAGGATCAACTTAGGGGGTAGGAAGGTTAGATTCGTTACAAACTGAAAACTTTGTTTTTGTTCATCAAGAGATTATTAGTTTATCTTTAAGATGCTGAATAAACGTTTCACATTGCTTTCTGTCGTCTCCATAAACATGAATAAAATAGCTTGGTTTGTCATACCATGTGCCTTGGTGAATGAATAAATGGTCGTTTGACAACCATTTATGATAATTATCACTGGCGAATTCATGTCTGATGAAATCTTGAGTAACCAGCTCAAAGTTGCGATTATCAATTAAGTTGTAAAAATACGGAAGTTCGTATTTGTTGTTTTGCCTTAAAAAATCTTCAAAAGCATACGTTTCAATAAATTTGTCAAATGAAGAAGAAATGATATTTACGGTTTCGTCATAAACGTCGTAAGTACCAATTTGTCCATTTTCATCAATGACGAAGCAAAATTGAGCCGTCGAGTGGTCGCCACAATAAAAGTATAACTGTCCGTCAAGTTTTATCGTATCTATAGGGGTATCTTGTTTAATGTCCTCTTTATAAAAAAGTATAGCCTTAAATGTAGAATTTGGCTTATTAGTTATAGTTAATTGAAGTCCAGAGAAGTTCGTTTGAAATTCAATTATTTTGTCAAAAACTGGAATGTTTTGACTTTTTAGATAGTCAGCTATGACTTGTCTGTTTGAAATTATCAAGTCTTCATCTCTAAATAGGTTGTCAAGATACGTGGATACATTCTTTGAAAATCTCATGGAATTTTTGGTCGTCTTAGAGTCTTTTTAAAAGCTGACTAAGCTATTTTGTTACAAACTGAAAAC
>JALRIJ010000037.1 GCA_023255485.1 Flectobacillus sp. | reverse complement strand
TGGCAGATAAAATTAATACGTATCGAGAAGATGCCCTAAAGGCTCAATTGGAAGTGTTTCGTTCTCACGAAGAAAATCAGCAACTCTTATTCATTCGTCAACAGGATGAAGCTAAATTTCAACAGAAAATAGCCGAAATTGAAATGAATGCCCTGCGAGCTCAAATGAATCCACACTTCATATTTAACTGCTTGAATTCCATTAAACTATATTCGATGGAGAATAACTCGGAGGCAGCTACGGTATTTTTAAGTAAGTTTTCTCGTTTGATTCGATTAGTATTGGAAAATTCTCGCTCAGAAAAAATTACGCTCAAAAATGAGTTAGAAACCTTGCGACTTTACATCGAAATGGAGGCTATGCGTTTTAAGAATAAAGTGCAATACCAAATTGATATAGCCGATGATATTGACCAGCAGTTTGTTGAAATGCCTCCTCTGTTGTTGCAACCCTTTGTAGAAAACTCCATTTGGCATGGATTAATGCATAAAGAGGAGGGAGGAGAGGTTAAAATTAGTATCCGCCAAGAGGGGGAAGAATACCTGCATATTGAAATTGTAGATAATGGCGTTGGACGTAAATTAGCTAATGAATATAAAAGCAAGTCTGCCATTAGACAGAAATCATTTGGCATGAAGGTGACTGCTGAGCGAATTGAACTAATCAATCAGCTTTACAATACGCATACAAAAGTAACCATTGAAGACCTAGAAGACGAACAAGGGAGAGGGGTTGGAACGAAAGTAGTCATGGTAATCCCGATTTAGTACGCTATAAAACCATTTAACTAGCTATGAAAAAGTTGAAGACGATTATTATTGACGACGAACCCGATTGTGTAAAAATTCTAGCATTGCAATTACAGCAACATTGCGATGTAGTAGAAGTCGTAGCAACGTGTACGGATAGCCAGCTAGGTTTACTCAATATTCAGAAACTCAAACCTGATTTGGTATTTTTAGACATAGAAATGCCTCGGATGAACGGTTTACAACTTCTAGAACAGTTAGAAGAAGTATCGTTTTCCTTAGTTTTTGTGACAGCCTATGATCGTTATGCGGTACAAGCTTTTCGGTACAGTGCCATTGATTACCTATTAAAGCCTGTCGAAACAGATGAATTACTAGATGCTGTTCAAAAAGTAAGTGGTTTACATCGAACTTCTACTTCTCAGATAAATTACCTCAAAGAGCAACTTGTAGAAGGAGAAAATAAACAGCCCTCTCGTTTGGCATTACCCTATCAAAATGGAGTTACTTTTGTAGAATTAACCAGTATTTTATACTGCGAAGCTGATAGTAATTACACGAAATTTACGTTGATGGATGGACAAACGTATATAGTAGCGAAAACGCTTCGTGAAATTCAAATGACCTTAGAATCCTCTCATTTTTTACGAATTCATCGCCAATTTCTGATTAACTTAAATGGGATTATGCAAGTAATCCAGAAACCAGAAGGACTTTTTGTAGAACTTCGGAATCAACGTTGCTACCCCGTGTCTCGAAGTCAAAAAGACCGACTTATTGAAAAAATGCAAAGACCGTGAATTAGTGCAATAGACGCTGAAGAAATATATATGAAAGAAGCCTAGGAACTCGGCAAAAGAGAAAGTGTTAGCTTGTAAACAGGATAAAATGCTTCAAAAATCAAATCTCTATTCCCTCAAAAATTGAGCAACTAAGTTCAAATTGACTCTAACCATAATTTAATTGCATCTTTCTAATATTTACCAAATTTTCTTATGATTCATTCTTTGAATACCCAATTTATTTTTGATTTTTGTAGTAAGTAATGTGTTTTTATTCTGTTTGATGTAAGTAAGATGTCATCACCTAGTTTGGTCAATTAATCAAGCACAAAGTAAGCAGCATATTAAATATCCGTAAATTTTTATCAATTCATAACCAATTTTGTTAACAGATTCTTCAATAACCGTTAACTGATAACCGATAAAATGTCACAACCATACGTCCAAAAAATCAACAGTCTCTTAGTCGCCAACCGTGGCGAGATTGCTATCCGTATCATGCGTGCGGCGTCCGAACTAGGAATTCGTACCGTTGCCGTTTATACATTTGAAGACCGTTATTCGTTACACCGTTATAAGGCGGATGAAGCCTACCAAATCGGGAAAGATGATGAACCATTAAAGCCTTATTTGGATATTGAGGGGATTATCAAGCTTTGTAAAGAAAAGCAGATTGATGCCGTTCATCCAGGGTATGGTTTCTTGTCAGAAAACGTAACGCTTGCTCGTCGTTGCCGTGAAGAAGGTATCAAATTTGTAGGTCCTTCGCCCGAAGCAATGGATGCTCTTGGTGACAAAGTAGCTGCGAAAGTAGCCGCTCGTAAAGCCAATGTGCCGATGATTGAAGACTCGCAAGAGGATTTAACAAGTTATGCTATCGCCCTTAAGGAAGCAAGAAGAATTACTTTCCCTGTTATGGTGAAAGCTGCTGCTGGGGGTGGTGGACGTGGAATGCGTGTTGTACGTGCTGAAGAGGATCTAGAGAAAGCTTTCAACGAAGCGAAAAACGAAGCGAAAAATGCCTTCGGTGACGATACTATCTTTATTGAGAAGTTCATCGACCAACCTAAACATATTGAAGTTCAGTTGTTAGGTGACCAACATGGTAATTTGGTGCATTTATACGAACGTGATTGCTCGGTTCAACGTCGTTTCCAGAAAGTTGTTGAAGTTGCTCCTTCTTTTGGCTTAAAAGAGGAAACAAGACAAAAATTGTATGCTTACGCTTTAGCGATTGGTAAGGCCGTAAATTACTACAATGCGGGTACGGTTGAATTCTTGGTGGATAAAGACGAAAATATCTTCTTTATTGAGGTAAACCCTCGTATCCAAGTAGAGCATACCATTACAGAAGAAGTAACAGGTATCGACATCGTTCGTACTCAAATCTTGATTGCTCAAAACTATAAGCTTTCAGATAAAAATATTTATATCTTACGTCAAGAAGATATTCCATTGAATGGCTATGCTATCCAATGTCGTATCACTACGGAAGACCCTGCCAACGGATTTAAACCCGATTTCGGTACAATCATTGCTTACCGTAATGCTGCTGGTTTTGGTATTCGTTTAGATGAAGGTTCGTCGTATCCTGGGGTAAAAATCTCACCTTACTTCGACTCGATGTTGGTGAAGGTATCTGCCAAAGGACGTACCTTGAAAGGAGCTTCTGAGCGTTTGTTACGTGCCTTAACCGAATTCCGTATTCGTGGGGTAAAAACAAACATTCCTTTCTTACGTAACGTAATTCAACACCCTGTTTTCCAACAAGGAAAATGTGTGGTTCAGTTTATTGACTCACACCCTGAATTATTCAACTTCGTTACCACCCGTGACCGTTCTACCAAAGCATTACGCTATTTGGGCGATGTTGTCGTGAATGGTAATCCTGATGTAAAAGTGAAAAACGACCGTACTTTCCGTACACCAATCGTTCCGGCTTATGACGAATTTGCTCCACATCCAAAAGGTAACAAGCAGTTACTGGAAGAAATGGGTGCTGATAAATTCTCTCAGTACATCAAAGACCAAAAGCAATTATTATATACTGATACTACTTTCCGTGACGGTCATCAATCGCTACTAGCGACTCGTGTTCGTACAAAGGATATGGTAGAAGTAGCCGAAAGCTTCTCGAAAAACTTCCCTCAATTATTCTCAATGGAAGTTTGGGGTGGTGCTACCTTCGACGTAGCGATGCGTTTCTTACACGAATCGCCTTGGTCTCGTTTAGAGCAGTTCCGTGAGGCAATGCCAAATATGTTGTTACAGATGTTATTCCGTGGTTCTAATGCCGTAGGATACTCTGCTTATCCAGATAACTTAATTGAGAAATTCGTAGAAAAATCGGCTGCAACAGGTATCGACGTATTCCGTATCTTCGATTCATTGAACTGGATTGATGCTATGAAGGTGTCTATCCGTGCCGTAAGAGAACGTACTAACTCCATTGCTGAAGCGGCTATCTGTTACACAGGTGACGTGTTCACAAACGAGAAATATAGCCTTCAGTACTACTTAGATATGGCTAAGCAGTTGGAAGACGAAGGGGCACATATCTTAGCAATCAAAGATATGGCAGGTTTATTAAGACCATATCAAGCAGAAGTATTGGTGACAGAATTGAAGAAATCATTATCAATTCCTGTTCACTTGCACACGCACGATACAGCTTCGATTCAGGCGGCTACTTACTTGAAATCGATTGAAGCTGGGGTTGATATTGTGGACTGTTCATTAGGCTCAATGTCTGGTTTAACAGCACAACCAAACTTCAACTCGATTGTGGCAATGATGCAAGGTCACGAGCGTGAATGCCCAATGGATTTACCATTGTTGAACAAATACTCTAACTATTGGGAAGATGTTCGTCAAATGTATTATCCATTTGAATCTGAATTGAAAGCAGGTACTGCGGAGGTTTATGATAACGAAATCCCTGGTGGACAATATACGAACTTACGTGGACAAGCCATTGCTTTGGGTGTAGGCGATAAGTTTGAATTGATGAAAGACAATTACATCGAAGCAAACAAATTGTTTGGTGACATTGTAAAAGTAACGCCTTCATCAAAAGTAGTAGGTGATATGGCTATCTTTATGACAGCCAATAGCTTAACTGCCGAAGATGTATATGCTCGTGGTGCTACGCTTTCATTCCCTGAGTCGGTGAAGGATTTCTTTAAAGGAGGTTTAGGACAGCCTTATGGTGGATTCCCTAAGCAATTACAAGAGATTATCTTGAAAGGTGAAGTGCCAATGACTACTCGCCCGAACGATAACATTGCTCCAATTGACTTCGATAAAGACTTTGCTGATTTTGAAGCTAAATTCCCAGAAAATCAAGATGGTTTCTTAGATTATCTTTCATACAAAATGTATCCGAAAGTGTATGAAGACTATTACAAAAACCAACAGCTTTATGGTGACATTTCGATTTTACCAACGCCAGCGTTCTTGTACGGTTTAAAACCAGACGAAGAAATTTTGATTACGATTGACGAAGGTAAAACCATCATCGTTAAGTTATTGTACAAATCTGAAGCGGACGAAGCAGGTATGCGTTCGGTAACGTTTGAATTGAACGGACAGGCTCGTCGTATCAAGATTTTGGACAAAAACATCAAAGTAGAGAAAGCCGTACATGCGAAAGCAAGCAAGAAAGGCGACATTGGAGCGCCATTGCAAGGACGTTTGAGTCGTATCTTGGTAAAACCAGGCGACGAAGTGAAGAAAAACGCTCCATTGTACATCATCGAAGCGATGAAAATGGAATCTATCGTTTCTTCTCCTTACGAAGGTGTAGTTGCGAATATCGTATTGACAGAAGGTACGGTTGTTGAACAAGAAGACTTAGTATTATCGGTTGAGGAAGCAACGTTACCAGAACCAGATCAAGAAGAATTCTTATTCGTTTACGGAACGCTAAGAAAAGGATATGGCAATGAATTACATAAATTAATTGACCGTAACTCTGAATTAGTAGGCATCGGAACGTACCAAGGAAAAATCTACAATATTGGAGAATATCCAGGGATTGTAGCATCTGACAATGCAGAGGATAAAGTAGTCGGTGAATTGTACAAATTGACAAACTCACTTCGCTTACTTCGCATTTTGGATGAATATGAAGAGTTCTATTACGAAAACGAGAAAGAAAGCGTTTTCTTACGTCAGACAATCAATGTAGTGGCAGAAGGGCAAAGCTATGAAGCTTATGGCTATTTGTACAACGCAAGCATTGACGGTTTAGCACGTATCGAAAGCGGTGATTTCTTGAATCAGTAAGCGATAACAATCCATAAAAAGCGGCTATCTCAGCAATGAGGTAGCCGCTTTTTTATGTTTCTTGAATGCGTTGTTTTCTGAATTCTTGGGGTGAAACTCCCACGTATTTTTTAAACATTTTAGCAAAGTAATTGGGGTATTCAAAATGGAGTTGATAAGCCACTTCTGATACGGAAAAAGAGGTGTGTAACAACCTTTTTTGTGCTTCTTGAATGATATGCTGATTCACTAAATCAATGGCAGATTTACCTCCAATGGCTTTGCAAATACGATTCAAATGAACGGGTGTAATGTTTAATTCTGCGGCATATTCGGGAATACTTTTGGGAATTTCTGTTTGTTTAATATTCCGTTGAAATTTCCTAAAATAGGTCATCATCAACGAATTGCCTTCTTTGGAATCGTCCAGTTTAGTAGAACGATGAAGCATGATAAACAATTGGGTTAACAAGCTTTTTACCATCAATAGGCGTTCTGGATTGTCACCAAAGAGTTCGATTTGTAAGGCACTTAATAAACCTTCAATTTTGTCAAAGGAATACTCATCCACAAATTGACTTAGCTTACGAATCTGTTCAAAGGTAGTCCAAATTGGATTAGATGGCGGAAAAATTTCCTCCACAATTGCCTCCGAAAGAGTGAGAATATAGCCCTCTGAATTAGGCTTATAGACAATACCGTGTAAATGTGTTGGTGGAATAAGCATCACACAAGGTGCTAATAATTCCATTTCTTCAGTGGTTTCTTTAAATAAAAGTCCTCCTTCTTTTAGAATAAATACTTGAAATAAATGCAGGTGTAAATGGGTTTTAATGTCCCAATCGAATATCTTACTTCTGGTAGAAATAGGTTCTAAAAAAATATAATCAGAGGCATATTTACCTACTTCGTCACCATATAGCCCATCAAAATTGATTATTTTCTTGGTTTCTTGCTTCATTATTTGCTGTTGTTTTCGGTTCTTTATGATAAGTACTCCGAAAGATTTCACCACATAGATACATAGAAAACATAGTTTTTTTAAAATTTGATAATCAACTACTTATGTCGTTTGTGCTTCTAGGCGATTCTTAAAATAAATGAGTCTCATTACTGAATCATAAAATTTTGCCGCATAACGGCGGTGCGTAAAAAGTCAAAAGCTTATGAGATTAAAACTAAAGGCAGACGTTTTTTATTGCTAAATAATATGTCTTATTACACGATTTGGCAGAATATTATTTGGGGCAAAATGCTTTAAACGCTACACTTTTTATACACCTTCGTTAAACCTCGAAAAATTAGGGAAAAATAACAGATTAAAAATGTAGAACTAAATAAAAAACGATTATTTTCTGAATTACTAACTAATCCAGAAAATAACCGTTTTTGAAGACTGTTACTCGTAAGCTACTAATTACTCATTCATCATTACGCATTATTTTTATTGAATCGCTTCTATGGCAGCCGTTAAATAAGCCAAGGGAGCATTCCAGTTAATAGCGATTTCGTTGCTCGCATAAGAACAGTCGGCATCCAAATAACATTCGTCTGCAACTGTAGAAGGATAACCTTCACACTTGTCCTGACGACCCCAGTTGGTGCCACCCGATAAGAAACCTGGCAGAGGGTCAACGATACCGTCGGCAACAGCTAAACGATGGTGTGGGTGCATGGGTGTTTTTGAGCCAAAACCCGTTACAAAAGAATAACCTGTTCCATTTCTACCAAATAGATAATCAAGATTGCTTAGGGCAAAATTAAGGTACTTTTTGTTTTTCGTAAGTCTATACACCTGAATCATGGCAATTCCTTGATTGGCAGCATTGGACGTACTCCCCCAATTAAAATCGCTTGCACTTTTACCCATCAAGGTTTGAAAAGAACGCTTTTCAATTCCAGACGCTAGTTCGTCCGAAAAGGTAATAAGCTGTTGTTTGAGGGCTGGTAATTGCTCTTTGATTGTTCCAGTGCACTGATTTTCAAAGCGTAATAAGGAGTAATAACCTAATAACGCTACCTGATTCCAAGAAGGAAGAATCATCTGCTTTGCGTTCGGAATTGCAGCCGCATAACGCTCGTCTTTTGTGCTAAGATATAACTCGGCAGCAGCCCAAATAAACTCGTCAGTAAAGTTATTGTCGCCATAATCGCCCGTGACAACTTTGGGAGCAAACTGTTCATTCATTTTATTTTGCTCATAAGCAAGATTAGGATGTTGTTTTGCCCAGTCCCAAGCACGAACAGAAGCATTGAGGCAAGAGTCTGCCAAAGAAGGGAATGCCGTTGGAAATTGGCGATAAATACGAGCTGCCTGTGCCATCACTGCCGCAAAGTCGAGAGTGGCTGCCGTACTTTTCTGGACTACATAACGAGGTTGCGTAGCTTTGTCGGGCATAATCATTCCGTCGAAATTGGCATTGGTCAATTTATGATACACACCCCCGTCTTTGTCCTGCATCGTAAGCATCCAACGTAAATTCCACAAGGCTTCGTCCAACACGTCAGGTACTGTATTTGTACTTTCAGGAATGTTGAGGGTTTGCTTCTGGAAATAGGCAGGAAAATCTTCATACATCGAAAAAAGCGTTCCCATTGTAATACCCGAATTAACGATGTATTTATTGTAATCACCTGCATCGTACCAACCTCTAGGAGAGGAAATTACCGTTCCTTCGGGTCTATCTACTGAAACAGCCGAAGTATGAACAAATACCTTATCGTCTGGATGTCCTAAAGTTCTTGCCCATTTTCCTGCATATTTTGCTGGTATTTCGGTGGAAGCTCGCTGATAATAAAAGGCCTTCAAAGCTGCTTTAGCTACTTCCTGATGTACTTTTGGAGCAATGCGAAAGGGATACGAAATACCTAGGTCTGGAATTTCTAGCACAAATGAGCCTTGAGTTTTCAATGCGGTAAAATCAGCGATTTGTGTTTTTTTATCCGAAAATTCAGATTTGCGAGACGTACTTAATTTTCCTGTAAAAACAGTCTTTTGAAGGTCGCTCGTTTTGATACGAAACAAACTCGCTTGGGCATTTACAACCACGGCTACTTTGGGAGCTGTAGGGTAAAAGCCAAGTTGATTGAGGCGAATTTGTTCTGATAATTTTTGTGCGTAGGGTTTTTCCGTAAGTAGAAAAAGACCAATAATGCAGAGTAAGTAGTTGATTTTCATTGGGATTGGTATAATTAATTGGGATTGTTTGTGTAAAGGCAGTAGCCTAAATTATTCATAGAATGTACTAGTGCAAAATTGCGTTTAAATACGATGGGGCGTGTAATGGTTTACCCTTACTGAACCCTACAAGGGAAAACCATGAGTTTGGGGAAAAGGCGTAAAAGCAAGTTTGACGTAAGAAAATAGGAAGATTGAACGTTTTAGAGAGCAAAGAATAATGTGTTTTTAATCTAAATAACATAAAACGCTATGAAAAAACTATTTGTACTACTATCATTACTCCTCTCAATTCATCAATCAAATGCCTGTTGGTGTATAGAATCTTATTGGTCAACAGCGACAATCTTGAAAAAAGAACACGCATACATTGGACTTGTCAAAGTCTTGGCTGTTATCCCTATTCCAACAGCAGCAGTTCAGCAAAGTGACAGGGATTTGTCTGCAAACTTCTATAAAATCCGTGTTAAGGAAATTACTCACTACAAAGGAGAAAAGTATAGTGAAATCTTCGTTTTTGGAGGTGTACTTCCTAACCAATCATTTACAAGTTGTGATTTGCATATCTATGAAGGGGAAGAATGGTTCATCTTTTCAGATAATTGGAAAAGTGGATTGCCTTTGGTAAGCGGACAATGTAGTTTATCCAGACAATATAAAGACAAAGATGGCTTGAAAGGTTGGAGTGACTACGAACTAAAAAACATCGCTTTACTCGATAGTATTTTCGGTAAAACTAAGAAAATACCATCTTCTTTGAATGGGCAAAAAAGAACTTATTATGCTAATGGTAAAGTAGAAACTGTAATGTCTTATCATAAGGGAAAATTGCATCATAAAGCACTGTATTTTTATCCAAGTGGTAAACCATTAGGGGAGGTTAGTTATGAGAATGGAATAAAAAATGGAGATGAAATATGGTATTATCCGAGTGGAAATATAAAAGAGAAAAGGCATTTTCGTCAAGGAGTACCTGTGAATGCCTCTATTTATTATTTAGAAAAAGGAGGTATTAGCTTTCCTCCAACAGTTCGTTTATTTAATTCAAGAGGAGTATTAATTCGCTTGCAAGAATATCAGAATCCCTTTCAAGAGCCTTATGTTAATAGGCTGTATCGTGACACTATTTATCAGCCTGAATCTAAGGAAGAAAGTAGTGTTTATTGGTCTGATAATCAGTTGCTAACGATTTCTAATTATCAAAATGGTAAACTATGTGGAGAGGAAATTACCTACGCACCCAATGGCGAAATTATACGGATAATTGCTTTAGATGAAAATGGGAAACGAAAGTGTATACTCGATAAGATGTATTTATTAGAAAAGGGACCTCCTTTGATCATTGAAATTGAAGAAACGGAATAAGGCTTTTTAAAGGTAAGTAATGGGACAAAATAAGTTGGTGTGAAAACCTATAAGGTTTAGTTTATAATGGCCTCATAGTCATACTACCTAACTAAAACCTTATAGGTTTAGCCAAACAATTCTTATTATTTTTGATTAAATTGCCAAACCCTTTAAATGGAAGGGCTTAGCAATTTATCTTCATCAAACATGAAAAAAATACTAGAAACCGAACGCTTATTCTTGAGAGAAATGACCCTTGCAGATGCTCCTTTTATGTTAGAGTTGCTTAATACTCCGTCTTGGTTAGCCTATATTGGCGATAGAGGGGTGTACACTATTGAGCAGGCAGAACGCTATTTGCAAGAAGGTAATCTAAAAAGCTATGCCGAGCATGGTTTTGGTTTTTATCTAGTAGTCGTAAAAGAAACAGGGCATTTAATTGGGATGTGTGGACTCGTGAAACGGGAAGGTTTAGACGATATTGATATTGGTTTTGCTTTTTTACCTGCTTTTACTGGGAAAGGCTATGGGTATGAAGCTGCGTCGGCAACCCTTGTTTATGCAAAAAATACGCTCAAACTTGCACGAGTTGTTGCCATTGTACATCCTGATAACGAAGCCTCAATTAGCCTTATCAAGAAAATAGGAATGGTTTATGAAAAGCAAGTTGTATTGCCTACGGGTAAAGAATTACTGTTATTTGCCTAACGTTTCTTGATTACCCAACGAGCTTTACGAATGGTTGATGCTGTGTAAAAACGCATTTTTTCATTATAAAGAAACCAGCCTCCAATCGCTCCTAGGAGGCTACCTATCGAAATGTCAATGAAGCGAGCTAAAATCAGAACATCGGGTTTGTGGATGGAAGGACTTGCTGCTTCTGCGAGTAAGATGGTCATGGGCGTGATGAAAATAACGGCAAAGGCGTAATTTCTCACCACAAGCACTTCAATGATAAATTGGAAGATGATAATCACAAGGCAAATTGAAAGTGGTGTTTTGACCAACGAAAGAATAATCCAACAAAGTCCTAAACCCAAAAAAGTCCCTGTGATGCGATAAATGACCCGTCGCCAAACGTGATAAAGCGACACGCCTTGCATGACCGCCAAACACGAAATGGGAACCCAATACGGATTTTGGAGTTGTAAAATGTGCCCAATAAGCATAGCACCAAACATAAACCCACCTACAATAAACGCTTCAACAAGGTCTTGATAGCTGTTTCGTTCTAATAAGGACGACATGAGGTTGGGTTCGTGTTTGGTACTTTTTTTCTTAATTAAGATACTATATGCCAAAGCCAAACAGCAAGAGAGCATCGTACCCATAGCGATTAAACCTACTCGCTCGGGGATTTCCTTTAAATTATGAGGCATATTACTCGATAGTGCTGCCAGCAAAATAAAGAAAAAACTCCCTGGCGGCTTCGTTCTTACGTAGAGATTTACCCAATGAATGACAACGGAAAAGATGCCTAAAAACAGGGTTGAAATTAGAAAATTCCCATTGAAAAAGAGCCCTAAGGTATAGCAAAACATAAACCCAAACGAGCAAATTAACATGGTTGCCATGCGGGTAATAAGCGAGTTGGACGAAGGTACATACAATACGACTAGGCCCGGAACACTTGCCAGCAAACCCATCTTCATGTTGTCAAAATATACTCCCACCAATAGCGGAATACCGATGGATATGGCTGCTAAAAAAGCAAGATGCCACGGTCTATCTGTTTCTTTTACATGAAAGAAAAGTTTGATTTCGTTCAATAAAATGCTTTTGAAAGAAGGCTGTGGCATGGCTTTGGGGATTATAATTACGCTATTGCCAATACATTAATATCGGCATTTTCTAAATGCTTTTTATCACAAGGTTTTACGAGGGTATTAATCATCGCTAAGCCTACTTTGGTTGTGGAGGTGATGTTCTTCGATTTTTTCAGTAAAGGAAAAAAAGGTCTGAAAACGACATAGAAAAAGTTGTACCAACCTGTTTTAGATTGAATGCCTTTTTCGGGTAAAATAACGCCAGGTCTGAACATATAGGCATCTTTAAACCCTTTATTCAAAATCCAATTTTCTGTTTTCCCTTTTACTCTCGCCCACATAACACTTCCTTTTTCGGAGCTGTCGGTGCCCGTTCCCGAAACATAAGTAAAAACCATCTTCGGATTTTGTTCGTATAAGGTATCTGCAAATGCCTTGGCGGTATCAAAAGTCAGTCGGGTGAACGTATCTTCGTTCATGCCTATGGACGAAACTCCCATGCAGAAAAAACAGGCATCATAGCCCTGTAATTGACTTTTTAGGGTATCAATTTGGGTAAAATCATTTAGTAATACTTCGGCTAATTTGGGATGTGTCATTCCGATAGGGGAACGATTAACCAGTAAGACATGCGTGATTAGTGGGCTCTCAAGACATTCTAGTAGTACCCCTTTTCCTACCATACCCGTTGCTCCTGTAATAATTACTTTCTTCGTCATTTTCGATTTATTTACGTGTTTAGTGGTACATGAGTCGCTTCCACCTAGCTGCTTTGTGTTAGACTAATGTAACATTATTTTTGGCTAAATAATTTTCAAAGGGTAAAAAAACTTGATTAACTCAATCGACTTGTCTTGTTGTGGTCAATCCTTTGCTTGCTTAGGCTTATTTATGGCGTACTAGGCTGTTTTTGTGTCAACTATTTCTTAAATTTGCAAATTGTAGCAATTAAAACTAAATCACAGTCTCTTACGTCGTATCGTATGAAAAGGAAAATAGAAATTCTTGCACCTGCCAAAAACCTTTTTCAAGGGATGGCCGCCATCAATGCGGGGGCAGATGCTGTATATATTGGAGCACCGCAATTTGGGGCTCGTACTAATGCCACCAATTCTGTGGAGGACATCGCCGAAATGGTTAAGTATGCCCATCTCTTCAAGGCTCAAGTATTTGTCGTGATTAATACAATTTTGTATGACAACGAATTGGAAGCGTGTAAAAAACTGATTTACCAATTATATGATATTGGGGTGGATGCCCTGATTGTACAGGACATGGCCATTATGGAAATGGACTTGCCACCTATCGTGATTCATGCGAGTACACAGGCTAACAATAGGGATGCTAAGCACGTGAAATTCTTGAAGGATGCAGGAATGAAACGAGTGGTATTGGCTCGTGAACTGAACTTAGACCAAGTAAGAGAGATTAGTGAAGCGACTGATGTCGAACTAGAATTCTTTGTTTCGGGAGCTCTTTGTGTATCATTTAGTGGTAACTGCTACATGAGTATTGCAGGGGGAGAACGCAGTGCGAACAGAGGGTCTTGTGCTCAAAATTGCCGATTACCTTACCAGCTAATTGATGGAACAGGAACTACCCTGATTGCCAATAGTCATTTGCTGTCAATTAAGGATTTGGATTTGAGCGACCAATTGCCGAACCTTATTGAAGCAGGGGTAACTTCTTTTAAAATTGAAGGACGTTTGAAAGACATTGTTTATGTAAAAAACAATACTTCTTTTTTACGTAAAAAATTAGATACGTTTTTAGAGAGCAACAGCGATAAGTATCAAAAGGCTTCTTCGGGAAGAACCTTCTATAATTTTGAGCCAGAAATGGATAGAAGTTTCAACAGAGGTTATACCGATTATTTCGTCAATAAACGTAAGGAAAAAATAGGCTCTTGGGAAAGTCCTAAGTCGCAAGGCCAGTTGATTGGTAAGTTGTTGGAAGTCAGAGCAAATGGCTATGTGATTGAAAATTACGAGAAACTAAATAACGGCGATGGCCTTTACTTTATCAACGAACAGGGTGAAGGAGATGGGGCTCAAATCAACATCATTGTGAATGATTTGGTAGTACCGAATACCTTCAAGCCTTTAGCCGTGGGAACAGTCATTTACCGAAATTCAGATGCTGAGTTTAATAAAATGGTTGAGAAGGAAAACAGTGCGGTTCGTAAAATTGGAGTAGCTCTACATTTTACCGAAACGGAAAATGGTTTCCAATTGTTGGCAAGAGATGAAGACGGTCACCAATGTGTAATGAGCTTCGATACGGCGAAAGAATTGGCAAAAAGTCAAGAATCGGTTATTCCGAATATCAAAAAGAACTTAGCGAAAACAGGTAATACGCCATTTATTGTAGATGAATTAGAGGTTGAATTCTCAAGCAATTGGTTCTTACCTATCTCGAAGGTGAACGAAATGAGAAGAGAGGTATTGGAGCAATTGGTAGAAGTTCGGGTAAAAGAATACCACCGTGAAGAATTCCAAATCACCAAAACCGATCACCCATATCCTGTCAAAACGCTCGATTATATGTACAATGTATCGAACAAATTGGCAAGAGCTTTTTATAAAAGACATGGGGTAACCGAAATTGAGAAGGCTTTTGAATTGCAATGGGATCCGGGGAAAGCACGAGTAATGACCACGAAATATTGTGTGAAGTATGAATTGGGCAAATGTGCTAGATTCCAACGAGATACCATGGGTGAAAAGCTAGTAGAACCTCTTACCTTAAAGCATGGCGAAAACGAATATAAGTTGAAATTCAACTGTAAGCCTTGTGAAATGGAAATTTGGGAGAAAGATGCGGAACTAGAATTTGAAGACGAAGACGAGCAATTGGGTTATTTAATTTAACCTTGAATTGTTAAGAAAGTTAAGATAGTAGGTTGTGTAAAAAGTTAAAAGTTTATGAGCGACTATCGCTCGGATTAAAGTTAAATAATATTGTTAAAACACAGGTTGATGGAATATTATTTGGCATACAACGCTTTAAACTTTTTACACAACTCCTTTTATTGATAAACCCTTGGATTATGGCGTTCCATGTAGATTTCAGGATGAGGAACTGCTACGAATCCATATTTTTTATAAAGCCAATCGGCAGTAGAAGTTAATAGAATCCAACGCCTTAGCCCTTGTAAATGAGGATGTTCTATAACGGCATCCATCAGTTTTTTAGAGAGTCCTTGTCCTCGGTACGTTTCTAGTACATAAATATCCCCCAGATAAGCAATCGTCGAAAAATCGGAGATAACCCGTGCGAAACCTATTTGTTGGTTTTGGTGGAATAATCCAAAATTGAGCGAATTATCAATGGATAATTTCACCTTTTCAAAGGGAATATGCCTGCTCCATTCTGAGTGGTTTGCCAAAAAATCATGAATGGCGTACACATCCATTTTTTGTTTGTCGGTGCTAATGGTAAAATCTCCAAAAGTCAGTTCAATCGTATTCATCAGTTGTTGTTATTTATCCCTTAAATGCTACAGTCGGAAGACAGGTTATCAATAATTGTCCAGTACCATTTGCGGTTGATATAGCTTAAATAGAATACTAATTCCCTCCCCTGTGAATCTGCCACAACGACTCTTCTACTCTTGTTTTCGAGCGAATATACTTGTTTAATTAAGGAAGTTGGAATATGATCAGGTACAAAGCGATTGCGATCTTTACAGGTTTGTGAGAGTAAGTGATTGGTTTGGGTAGTATCCACAAACATTCCTCGTTTACTCCATTGTTCTTTATCGCAATTCCATGTTGGGAGCTTGGCGTAAGTCAATGGTAACACCTTTACGCCTTTGGAATAGGTAAATAACACCTGCGGATAGCCTTGGTCTGAAAAGCTAACCGATTGGAGGTGGTTATAGTGTCCAAATACGCCCACTTTATCGAGTTGATAAATCCCAATGTCCTTGTTAATGTATGGAATGAGAGCCGTTTTGTTTTGAGTAGAGAATGCCCTCACGACTTCTTTTACCGTTTGCTGAAACTGCTGTTCTTTGGGTGACTGTGCCCAAGAAACACTATGAAATAATAAGAAACAACTGATGATGCGATAGTTCATGTTGTTGAAAATGAAGGGGTTAGTAATAGACTCTTAGCTTAAATCACAAGCTCGATAGGCTTCAATGAGTTTCATTTCTCCTTCTTTTCCTTTGAGGCTATTACCATGTTCCATACCAAGAATAAACTCTGTTCGTTGAGTTGCCTTCGTTTTTTCTGCAATATGTTTAAATAAAAATTTATAATTGATTTCTCCTGTAGTGGGTTCATTACGCCCAGGTTCATCGCCAATTTGGAAATAGGCAATTTCGTCCCAAGTCCAGTCGATGTGCTGAGTCATACGTCCTTCGTTGCGTTGCATGTGCCACATATCAAACAAGATTTTGCAAGCAGGACTATTGACTGCTTTACAAATCATATAGGTTTGGTCTGAATGACGGAGGAACAAATCTGGGTTGTCCGACAAAGGTTCTAATACCATAGTCAAGCCATGTGGTTCAAGAATTGCAGCTCCCTGTCTGAGCGACTCAATAACATTAGCTGTTTGAACGCCCATAGGCAAATCTCGTTGAAAATTCCCTGGCACTACTGTCATGTATTTGGCATTACAGCGTTTGGCAACCTCCACGGCATTTTTGCACGCTGTCAAAAACTTATTTCGCCATTCTTTATCACCCGTCGTCAAGGTACTTTTAGGAGGCCAATTATCAAAGCCGACTACAAATACACCCATAGACATACCCAGTTTCGCCATGGTTTCACCAATTTTAGCCTGCAATTCGGGTGTTTTTTGCATCATGCCGTTGTCTTCCATTGCTCGAAAGCCCATTTCGTGCATAAATTTTAGCTGGTCAATTTCGTCCTTTCCAGCAGAATTTTCAAACATCCCAAAATGCGGAGCATACTTGAGTTTGAAAGGTGTCATGGGACTGCCCACAGAAGGCAGTGCTGCAAAGCTAGTCGCACTGGTGCTAGCGAGTAGTCCAGCTCCAGCCAATATGTTTTTGGTAAAATCTCTTCTTTCCATTGAGGATGATGTTGTTTCTTACAAACATAACTATTTTAAGATAGAAATTGACAAAATAAGGCTAATAACTCAAATGTGTATTCGTGAAATAGAGAAAGGGTGAGTTTGTTGGATAAAGACAGCAATAATCCAAACAAGCAAGCCCCGAAATCGTTATCTTATTAGTAGGTTTATTCTAACAATGACAAGAACCTTAGCAACGAACACCATGCAAAAAAGTACTTTTTTAAAGGCAGAATGGCGAAATCTTATTTTTGCCAATTATGAAATTGACCCAAAAATTCTGGAGAAATACCTGCCTTTTGGGACAGAATTAGATTTATGGCAAGGAAAATGTTTTGTGAGCATGGTTGGCTTTGATTTCAGAGAAACGGCCGTTTTAGGCATCAAATTTCCTTTTCATACCAATTTTGAAGAAGTAAACCTCCGCTTTTATGTACGTCATAAAGAGGGAAATCAATGGAAAAGAGGTGTCGTTTTTATCAAAGAGATTGTTCCTAGATTTATGATTACCTTGATTGCCAATACCCTTTACAAGGAAAATTATGCGACGCACAAAACCAAAAAACACATTCAAGCGACTGAAAAGGAACTGATTTTTCGCTACGAATGGCTCAATAAAAAACACTGGAATTTTCTGGAAGTAACGACCGAAATTGCCAAACAAAACATCGTTTTGGGTAGTGAAGAAGAGTTTATCACCGAGCATTACTGGGGCTATGCTTATGCCAACGAGCGACAGACCACCGAATATGAAGTAGTTCACCCCAAATGGCAAATTCATCAGGTA
>JALRIJ010000379.1 GCA_023255485.1 Flectobacillus sp. | reverse complement strand
AGTTATTTTTAATTGTATATACAAGTTGTAATTGATTAATATTGAGTATATTGATTGTAACGATGTCCATTTACAAAGCCATATAAAGCTAATCCGTGAGTTTGAGCCATTTGAACCGCTAAACTAGAAGGAGCTGAAATGGTGGCTAATACTCCAGCTTGGGCAACAATGGCTTTCTGAACCAATTCAAAGCTGGCTCTACTACTCATAAATACGATATTATTTGCCAAGGGTAATCGCTTTTCGACCAATGCTGCACCAATCAATTTATCGAGTGCATTATGTCTTCCTATATCTTCTCTAAATAAAAGAAGTTCTCCATCCACTGAAAATAAGGCCGCTCCATGTATGCCTCCTGTATGTTTGAAAACCTGTTGTGCATCGTTCAACTGTTCGCTTAAACGATAAAGGATTTCATCTGTTACAGTCAAGGCACTCTTATGGTTATCAGATAGTACTGAAACAGCCGAAATAAGCGATTTGCCACACAATCCACAGCTTGATGACTGAATCGTATTTCTTTCATATAAAGAGGGCTTAAATTCGATATGTGGGGCTAACTCGACACGGATAATGTTCTCATTGATTTCATCCTGCCCATCCTTACAATGCTTAATAGAAAGGATGTCATTCACTTGCTTAATAATCCCTTCGGTAAATAAAAAGCCCAGCGTCAATTCTACATCAGTCCCTGGGGTTCGCATGGTCACAGTAAGGGTCTTTTGTAAACGCTCAGTCGCTTCCCCATAACCAAGTCGAATTTCGAGCGGTTCCTCCACGACCACCAAGTCTGGGAGAATTTGACTTGGGTGGTCTGCACTTATACTGTTTTTTTTAACGATTACGGGCGAAACTGATAACATTCGATTAGATTCTTAGATTTTATTGCAATTTTGTACCAAGTTAAAAAAACAAATTTATTAACGCTTTTTATTATGGATAAAGAAACATTAAAAGACGACTTTGAACTGAGCAATCGCAACAAACCGATGCAGGTCGAATTAGGAAAATATAATCGCTTAACTGTTATTAAAGAATTAGACTTTGGGCTTTACTTAGATGGGTATGAAGATGAAATTTTAATTCCTCGTGTCTATGTTCCTGAAGGCACTCAAATCGGCGATGAACTAGACGTATTTGTTTATCGTGATTCTGAAGATCGTCTGATTGCAACCACACTAAAACCTTATGCGATTGTTGGAGAGTTTGCCTTCTTGAAAGTAAGAGACGTAAGCCCAAGTGGTGTCTTTTTAGATTGGGGATTAATGAA
This sequence comes from Flectobacillus sp., assembly GCA_023255485.1. Classification (GTDB taxonomy): domain Bacteria; phylum Bacteroidota; class Bacteroidia; order Cytophagales; family Spirosomataceae; genus JALRIJ01. Next base: position 1,396 of record JALRIJ010000379.1, on the reverse strand, counting down.
GGATTTGTTGGTCCCTTTTGGAGAGCAATCACACAAGATGGCTGTGGGGCGTTCGTACCTCGTGTACATCTACGTGGACGAACAAACCGAACGAATTGTGGCTTCAGCGAAATTAGACAAATTCTTATCAGAGGACATTTCAGGATTAGCCGAAGGACAAGAAGTAACCTTGCTTCCTTATGAATACACAGACTTAGGAATGAAAGCTCTTGTAAACGAACAATACACAGGAGTCATTTATAAGAATGAAGTATTCAAAACCATTCCGCTAGGAGAACGTACGCAGGGCTTTATCAAGAAAATTAGAACCGATGGTAAATTAGATTTGAGCTTAGAGAAGCAAGGATATGACCGTATTGACAAATCGAAATCTGAAATTTTTAATTTACTTATAGCTTCTGGAGGATTCTTACCATTCTCGGATAAGACTGATGCAGGCCTTATTTACGAGACATTTCAGATGTCAAAGAAGGATTTCAAAAAAGCGATTGGAGGATTATTTAGAGATAAAAGAATCAACATTCAAGAAGACGGAATTTACATTAGTAAATAGACCATCTAAAACATAAGTAAACTCCTTAAAATACAATTGCGTACAAAAGTAAATCAAACGAACTGCAATTTACAATCAATTGAAAGCCATATTGATTTACTTTTGTAAATGCTAAAATTTAGCTACTACTTGTTAAATTAAAGTTTCCGCTATCTTGTAATATTCATAAATGTAAATTACTTTTGTATATCACAAAAAACAACGATTTACATGGACGAATTGAATAAAAAGATAGAACAAATTATCCTAGAAAAAGGATACACTCCAAGTTATTTTGCAGATGCAATTGGCGTACAAAGAAGCAGTATTTCACATATATTAAGTGGAAGAAATAAGCCAAGCTTAGACATCATTCAAAAGATATTAAAGGTATTTCCTGATATTGATAGAGACTGGTTATTGTTCGATTCAGAGGAACAAGTTACTCCAACAACGAACTATGCACCTCCTGTTTCGATGCCAAATAACAATGGAAATCGTTTTCCTCAGGAGCAATTTTACGATGAGATAAACGAGCCTTTACCCGTAAATCAGGGAAGACAACCGTATGAGCAAGCGATTCCAGTACGTAAAAAATACGATCGCCCAATGGCTGCTTCTTCGGGTTTAGGTAGTGGTGAAAAGCAAATTGAACGCATCCTAGTATTCTATACAGATGGTACTTTCACCGAAAGCAGACCTATCTAAGTTTACGAAACAAGAGGTTTTTTATCCTAAAAAGGGAGGAATCGGACAACGGTTTCTCCCTTTTTTAATGTGAATATAGGGGAGGCGTAGCCTACTAGATGGGGTATTTTATAGATAAAAAGAGGGGAGAATACTCAGTTTACATCCTTCAATTAC
>JALRIJ010000378.1 GCA_023255485.1 Flectobacillus sp. | reverse complement strand
AGTATAAAGAGCTTATTCGTCAACAGTTTTCCAATCTAAAAGTCTTTGAATCTGAAATCAAGCATTTGATTGATTTTCAGAAAGCAATGGTTGAGCATCTTACTATTAGTGCTTTTAATAAAAACTCGGAGGCAGCAAATTCATATCAAAATTTAGGAGAAGAATATTTACAATCTTTACGATAAACGTTAACCATAAAGGTAATGGCAAAGAAAACATTGGCCGAGAAAATGGCTGAAAATAGTAAGGCTGTTTATGAAGGGATGAAAACCAATACGATTAGCAGTTTTAGTTCTACAGAGAATATTAAGAAAAATATCATTGTTTTAGATGAACTTAGAGATTTAATACCTCCCCTCCTAGACGTTGAATTTTTAGCGTTGAAGGATAATCTACTAAAACATGGTTGTAAGGATCCGCTAAAAATCTGGCAAACCAATAATCGTGTAATTGGGCGTGAAGGTAATTTGGATGAACCTATTTATGTGCTGATTGATGGCCATAATCGCTTTCAACTTTGTACCGAATTACAGATTCCTTTCAATATTCAAATTGATAATTTTGAGTCGTTGAAAGAGGTTCGTGATTTCATGATTGACTTTCAATTGAGTCGTAGAAATATCACGCCACAACAAGCGTCTTATTTACGTGGATTAAGGTATAACACCGAGAAAAAAGCGGTTACAGATAATTTAAAGAGTATTTCAACGGATGTCAATCTCCCAAATGGGCAGAATGTCCATTTGGGAGATTTTGTAGAAAGTGTTGCGGATTCGGATGTTGTTTCTGGTACAGATTTGCCAAATGGGCAAAATGTCCATTTGGCAAATAAGACTAATAAAACAACGGCACAAGAGCTGGGTGAGTACTTCAATGTGGATGAAAAAACAATCCGTCGAGATGCGGAATTTGCTCTTGGTTTAGACAAGTTAGACCCTACTTTGCGTAAGGATATTTTGAATGGAAATGTGAAAGTGGAGAAGGCTAAAATTCAAAAGATAGGCAAGGCTGCGGAGATTACGACTCCTCTAAAATCCACGGAAGAACTCAATCAGGTTGTTAGTGAGTTAACAGCTCCAGCAGTATCAGTCTCAACGTCGCCAGTTTCTACAATAGTTACACAACGTTATGAAGAGTTTAATACCAAACTCCAAAAGGTGTATAAGGCTAAGAAGATAAAAAGTACTGAAATAGAGTCGCTGAAAATGGCATTTCAAGCCTTTATTGATGCTCTCTAAATGGTTCAGTGTTGAAATGAAAAACCAGAAAGTACCATCCAATAAAAGTGAGTACTTTCTGGTTTCGTTTAAGTAATGGGGTTTTTGACCGACTTTTTTACAACTAATAAAATTAAAACCCAAATGCTTTTGCGGTATAAGCTCCAATGTTTGTCACTTCTTTATTGATGACTTTGAGGTGAATATCATAAAGCATTTTATTGATTTCGATCGGTTGAAAGTTTTCTAATATTTTAGTTGCTTGGTCTTTACGTAAGTTAAACTGTGTTGTTAATCGGGTAAATAAGGGCAGGTTATGATCATCAAACGAATAGCGTTCGATTGGCTCGGTATAAGTTACGGTAAATTCTAATTGCTCAACGGGCTTTCTCCCTCGTCCTGCTTTGTTTCCTTCAATGGCTACATAGCTAAAGGAAATATCTGATTTGGTATTTATCTCTCGTTCTGCTGGATCTAATACGGCTTTTTTGAAATGGGTAAACTTTTCGTATTTGTCTCTTCCTGTTTTTTCGTCTATGAGTAAAAGACGTTGTTTTAAATCTAGTAGGTTGATGGTGAAGGTCTTGTCTTTCATGTTTTTGTACATGGAAAAAATTTCATACAAGCGTTTGGCATAAACCGTATGTAGATTAAGGGCAATGTTTAGTTGGAAGGTGGTGAATTCTCGTTTTAAATCAATGTAAAAAGGACGTATTTTAGGCGAAATTGTAATTTCAATCAACCCTTGTCCTTTGAGATATTCGGCACTGGAAACAAAGGTTGTTTGTAAAAAATTACCGTTGGCTAGTGTGCCTTGCAACAAGCGTGTTATTAGTTTGGCGGTGGCTTTCTGAAAGTCGGCATACTTTACTTCACTACCTGTCAATAGCATTAGTTCTTTGGCTGATACGAGATATACTTTTTCTGCGGTATCTTCTTTTCGAATTTGTGCCATTACCATATAAATAATGTTTTTCTCTAGGGCAGACATTTCGTATTTGGCTGATGTAATGAAGTTACTTTGCCAAAGGGTTACTTCTTGAGGTGTATCGGTCTGTGTCATTATATTATAGTAAGATTTTATACAAAAATATAAAGTTGTATAAAAAAAAGCAAGTACAACTAATAAAAACAACTAATTACCGACTTTTTTACAACTTTTAAACCCCATTTGACCGACTTTTTTACAACTAATTACCGACTTTTTTACAACTAATTACCGACTTTTTTACAACTAATTACCGACTTTTTTACAACTTTTAACGTTGTAATTATCTGAAAATCAGAATCTTACAAACCCTTCAAATAATAACAAATAAAAAGAAAAAATGTCAAATATTTGTTGGGGGCTTTTAAGGAAAAAATGCACGACGAAAAAAAACAAAAAAATCAAAGACAAAAAAATATCAAAGAGGGCGTGAACTAAAGATTTAGTTTATTGATTTTAGCTACTA
>JALRIJ010000377.1 GCA_023255485.1 Flectobacillus sp. | reverse complement strand
ATTGTTCTAAAAATTAAAACTGCAATCCCAATTGCAAGAGTAGCAATTCCTAATGTATAGAAGGCCTCAGTGTAGTTAATCAAGTCCTTGGTTTTTGTAACGCCATCCTCAACTACTTCTTTGGAAAACTTCAACGACTTCGCTTTGAACATAAAAGCAATTAACATCGCTCCAATATTTCCACCTGCTCCCACAATACCTGCTACGCTACCTACTGCTTTCGGATTCACAAAGGGTACTAAGCTGTAAGTTGCTCCGTTTGCCATTTTTAGACTTAATCCGAAGAAGAACATCATGGCAATCGCCATTGTCAAATCTCCTGCATGAGCAAACCATAAGATACCCAAGCCTTCTAAGATTAAGAGTACAGAGAGGAGTAGCGATTTTCCATTGAAACCGTATTTCTTTCCAACTTTGTCTGCTACAAAACCACCTAATGGACGAGCAAATAAGTTAATCCATCCAAAAATCCCTGCTGCCATTCCTGCTACGGCTAAACTAGCCCCGAACGTATCGGTGAAAAAGATAGGAGCGAAGTTGTCCACCGTAATTTCAACACCGAAACATGCAGCGTAGGAGATGGTCAAAATCCAAGTACGATAATCTTTTAAGGCTAACAAGAAGGTGTTTTCTGTTGATTTTACCTGAGCAGGAATCTCATCAAAGTTTCCAGCAGGGGTATCTTTTGTGAATTTAAAATATAAAATAGCACATACAAGTAGCATCACTCCAGGGAATACCATGGCATATCTCCAGCTATCTTCTTTAGTACAGTACCCCAATCCAACAAAGGCAGAAGCAACCATAGGCATAAAGAAATTGGCTGCACCACCTCCTGCATTTCCGAATCCTCCTGCCACAGCATTAGCTGTTCCTTTAATCGTTGGAGCGAACATGATAGAAGTATGAAATTGTGTAATTACGAAGGATGCACCGATAACGCCTATGGCTAAACGAAACATCAAAAAGCTTTCATAACTGCTACTAAATCCGATAAACATAACAGGCAACGAGCAGATGATAAGTAACCATGTATAAATAATTCGTGGTCCAAATTTGTCAACCAAGCGTCCGATTAATAAACGAGCGACAATCGTGGCAGACACCGAAGCGATTTGAATGTTACCGATTTGATCTTTCGTTAAATGCAATTGCTCTTTTGCAATTTTCATTAAAGGAGCCATTCCGAACCAAGCGAAAAAGCAAAAGAAAAAAGTGAGCCAAGTGATGTGAAAGGTTTTCATTTGTACGCCTTTCAACGAGAAAATGTTAAGCGACTCTAATGGCTTTTTTGTACTGTTCATTTTTTAGGTTGTTTCCTTTACAACGAGGTGTTGTAAAGCTTTAAAGAAATCTATCGCCCCCACGAAAGACTTTTTTCAACTAAAAGCTGAAGGGTTTGATTAGCCACTTTAAAGAGCATTTGAAGTGAAGTCTAGAGAACTGCCCCCACAGTTTTGACCCTCCTTTTTTGCACTGCAAATATTAAAGTAAGTACTGCTAATAAAAATGATAATTCTTATGTCCAACCTTCATTTTGGTTAGTCCATTTTCCACTAGTTACATATTCTTTGACAAACTCAGGATGTAAACTCACTACTTCGCCAATGACAATTACTGCTGGATTACTTAACTCTTCAACCTTTGATTTGTATTGAATATCATCGATTGTTCCGAGTACATAGCGAGCATTTTCTTTTGTTCCATTCTGAACGATTGCGACGGGTGTGTTGGCTTTTCCGTGTTGGCTAAATAAATCGCATACTTGCGAGAGCTTACTCATACCCATCAAAATGACTACTGTGGCTGATGACTGTGCTGCCAATTCAATGTCTTTCGACAAGCTTCCTGTTTTGGTTGTTCCTGTAATTACCCAGAAACTTTCGGCATAGCCCCTTGTTGTTACGGGTATACCTACCGAAGCAGGTGCCGCAATGGCCGACGTTACTCCTGATATTACTTCGCAATGAATATTAAACGCTCTTGCATATTCTATTTCTTCAAAACCTCTTCCGAATACAAATGGATCGCCTCCTTTTAGGCGAACAACGTGACCATATTGTAAGGCTAACTGCACTACTTTATAATTAATCTCTTCTTGTGTGTAAACATATTTCCCTAAGCGTTTTCCCACATAGACTAGTTGAGTAGTTGGTTTCGCATATTCCAGTAACTCTTCGTTGGCTAAGGCATCGTATAAAATAACATCAGCTGTTTTGATTGCTTTAATTCCTTTTAAGGTAATTAGCTCTACATCTCCAGGGCCAGCTCCGATTAAAGTTATTCTTGGAATATTCATATTATAGTTCTTTTTACTCTGATTTGTTATGGATATAACTACTCAGTGTTAATTGTGATACAAAAATGGAACAAAAATGTTTAAAACCAAAATATAAGTGTGTTTTTTAATTAATTTTTTTAAAAAAGTTGCAAAAACGTTAAAAATAGGTTTAAATTTGAACTAAAAATAGGTGATTTATATATTTTTTAATCATTTGTAGTTATAAATAAAGTTCAAAAAAGAGCTTGTCATATTTAATCTGAGAATAGTGATAAATAACTAGTTTTTGAAAAGTGATTCAAAAATGTAGTAAGTAGTTTTTACAGTAGTGAGTATTTTTTGGGAATGCACTAGCAGAAGACTTTAATCTGAAAAGAACCCTAAGTATATCT
>JALRIJ010000376.1 GCA_023255485.1 Flectobacillus sp. | reverse complement strand
AAAACAAACAAACGCAACTGCTTTATTTACTTATATCGAAAGCGAATTGAAAGCGATTGATGCAGATTTAGTAGATGCTCGCAAAAACGAGTACGGTCGTGCAGACAAAGCTGCTGCTTGGATGTTGTTAGCTAAATTATACTTAAATGCGGAAGCAACAGGACAAGGTAACCGCTATGCAGATGCAGCTACGTATTCGAAAAAAGTAATTGATGCAGGTTATACCTTAGAAGCAAAATACAGCAACTTGTTCAAAGCAGATAATAACTTATCAAAAGAAATTATCTTCTCAGTAAACTTCGACGGCGTTCATACAAAGAGCTGGGGTGGTATGACCTACTTAGTACACGCACAAATTGGTGGCACAATGAATGCGGCTGATTTAGGTGTAGCAGGTGCTTGGGCTGGTTTACGTACTACGAAAAACTTAGTAAACTTATTTACTGATGTTACTGGCAAAACAGATAGCCGTGCCATGTTCCATACAGATGGTCAGAAATTAGAAATTGAAGATATTGCTCAATTTACATCGGGTTATGCCATCAAGAAATATTCAAATATGACTTCAACAGGCAAAGCGGGTTCTGACCAAACACACCCAGATACAGACTATCCAATGTTCCGTTTGGGAGATGCCTACTTGATTTATGCAGAAGCTGCTACTCGTGGTGCTGGAGATCGTGCCTTAGCATTGCAATATGTAAACGCATTACGTACTCGCTCGTATGGCTCAACAGCGGGAAATGTTGCTGCTTCGGCTTTAACAACAGATTTTATCTTGGACGAACGTGCTAGAGAATTATACTGGGAAGGAACTCGTCGTACTGACTTAATCCGTTTCGGGAAATATACTTCAGGTACATACGTATGGCCTTGGAAAGGTGGTTCAAAAGATGGTAAAGCAGTGGGTGATTATTTAAAAATCTACCCTATCCCATCGACTGACTTAACAGCCAATCCGAACTTAAAACAAAATGCGAACTATTAAAAAGTACACTAACCACTAGTACACATAGTTTATAAGGCTCATGTTTGAGGTTGTGTAAAAAGTAAAACAGTTATTAGCGACCGTCGCTCGGGTATAAACTCGAAGAAGACACTTCATTTTATAAAAATCAAATACCATTCAAACGTATATTATTTGATGTAAAATGCTTTAAACGTTAAACGCTATACTTTTTACACATCCCAAACCCAACAACAAAATTTGAACATGAAAAAGATATTTAACACATATTTACTCTTCATCGCTAGTCTTTTGGTGTTTTCTTCATGCCAAAAAGAAGAGGACAAAGCGATTTTGAACGTAGCTGGAGCAGTTCCTTCAGTTAAACTTTCAGCATCATCAGTTGTATTATCGAAAGATAATGCTGCAACCAATGCCTTGACTATTTCGTGGGAAAAGCCAAATTATGGTTTTGATGCCCCTGCGAATTATACCATTCAGATTGATAAAAAGGGAGGAACATTTGTCGCTCCAATTACCGTTTCGACTGACCAAAAGTTAACAAAAAGCTTTACAACGGCTGAGTTAAATGCAATTTTGTTGAAATTGGGCTTAGTACCAGCTACAACAGGAGGAATCGACATTCGTGTCATGTCTAACGTGGGTGATAATACTTCGGCTACGACCTTTCTTTCTAGCACAACTAGCCTAACAGCAACTCCCTATTTGGACAAAATTGATTTCAGTTCTCCATGGGGATTAGTAGGAGATGCTACTCCAAACGGTTGGAATGGCCCAGACGTACCGATGTACAAAACGGCTAAATCAAATGAATTCGTTGCATACGCTACACTTAAAGCTGGTAAAATCAAATTTAGAAAAGATAACGATTGGGCGATTAACTATGGCGATAATGGAGCTGATGGTACAACCGAAATAAACGGATCGGACATCGTTATTGCTAAAGCGGGTTCATATAAAATCGTATTTAATTTATCTTCATTAACTTATTCTGCTGAAGAATATACTTGGGGACTTGTAGGGGATGCTTCGCCAAATGGATGGAATGGTCCAGATATTCCATTAGCCTATGACCCATCAACTGACACTTGGAAAACTACTGCATTCCTAAAAACAGGTGCGATTAAATTACGCTTAAATAACGCTTGGGCAGTAGAATATGGTGGTACTAATGGTACGCTAGTAAAAGCAGGAGCAAATATCAACGTTACGGAAGGAAATTATGACATTACGATCAATCTAAGCAAAGGTACTTATACCGTTGAGGCTTCAAAACCTTGGGGTGTGGTTGGTGATGCTACTGCAAATGGTTGGAATGGCCCTGATGTGAAATTCAGACCTGATTTCTTTACTGAAAACGTGTACGTAGTAGATAACATTACCTTGAAAGACGGAAGTATCAAATTCCGTAATAACGATGCGTGGACATTAGAATATGGCGATAACGGAGCTGACGGTGTCTTAGATGCAGGCGGTGCAAACATCGCAGTCAAAGCAGGGAACTACTCGATTAGTATGGATTTATCAAACAGTAAAAAACCTGTTTATACACTAACTAAAAAATAGAGGTTAGTATTCAATGCGTAATGGTTAATGTGTAATAATTAATGCGTAATGATGAATGTGTAATGTTCAATAGTAAATGAGTAATTCGTAATGATAACGTTTCAACGGCACATCATTACACATTAACCATTTCTCAATTACGCAT
>JALRIJ010000375.1 GCA_023255485.1 Flectobacillus sp. | reverse complement strand
GTTAAAAACATTCGCCCAAAATTTCAAAGATGCCGATAAGCAATACGGTCTGCTTATGCGTAATTTACCGCCCGATAAATTTCCTAAAACCTATTTTCCTAAAACGGGAAAGTATGAATTCAGTGGTTCTGAATGGTGGTGTAGTGGCTTTTACCCTGGGTCATTGTTGTACATTTATCAGCAAACGAAAAATCCAGCTTTCTTAACTGAGGCAAATCGTATTCTAGGCGTTCTTGAAAAGGAAAAAATGAATACGACTACTCACGATTTAGGATTTATGATGTTCTGTAGTTTTGGTAACGCCAAGGATATTGCTCCTAAGCCTGCATACAAAGACATCTTAATCCAAAGTGCAAAATCGCTTGCCTCTCGCTTTAATCCCAAGGTGGGATGTATTAAGTCTTGGGACTCTAAAAAAGGGGACTATCTAGTTATTATCGACAACATGATGAACCTTGAATTGTTGTTCTGGGCTACCAAAGTGACGGGAGATTCGAGCTACTATAAAATTGCCGTGACCCATGCCAACACAACGATGAAACATCATTTCCGTCCTGACTACAGCTCGTACCACGTAATCAACTACGATGCTGAGACGGGAGCCGTGAAGCAAAAAAGAACTGCTCAAGGCTACGCCGATGAATCTGCCTGGGCGAGAGGACAAGCATGGGGTTTATATGGTTATACCGTAATGTATCGTGCTACCAAAAATCCGATTTACTTGGCTCAGGCAAATAAAATTGCAAATTTCATCTTAACGCATCCTAATTTACCTGCCGATAAAGTTCCTTATTGGGATTTCAATGCTCCTAACATTCCAGATGCCTTGCGTGATGCTTCAGCGGCTTCTGTAATGGCTTCGGCTCTATTAGAATTAAGTGGTTATGTAAATCCTAGCTTGAAAAAAACGTACATCAATACGGCTGAAACGATGTTGTACTCGCTTTCAAACCAGCCCTACAAAGCCCTAGATGGAACAAATGGTGGATTCTTGATTCAGCATTGTGTGGGACATATTCCACAAAATACGGAGGTAGATGTACCGTTGACATACGCTGATTATTATTTCTTGGAAGCAATGAAACGTTATAAGGCGTTGAAGTAGTTTTTTGAGGTAATGAGGCGATGAGGCAAGAAGGCAGAGAGGCAAAGAGTAAAAATGTACACAAAGCTCTAGCCTTGAAGGGATGGCATCACATAGCATAAATTACAGCCTCATCCTATACGCAATTCATAATAAAATAATTCCTAGTCTATGAATAAACGATTTTTGATAGCTTGTATCTTGGTTTCAACAAGCATTTTCGCACAGCAAAAAAAGGATACTGATCGGGCTTTTTGGCTTCGTCATTTAGACCAATTGGCAAGACCCGTAATGAGAAGTCTAGCCAATGACAGCTTAAAAATACAACTACCCAAAGCCTTATCTAAACGAACCGATAGTCCCCAAACACGTTTGGAAGTAGCCTATCTGGAAGCATTCGCTAGAACCTTGTGCGGTATTGCTCCATGGCTTAATTTAGAAGGAGGTTCGGCAACTGAAATTGCTTTACGGAATCAGTATCGAACATGGTCGTTGAAAGCAATATCCAATGCGGTGAATCCACAAGCAAAAGATTATATGACTTTTGAAAAGGGAGGACAACCGCTCGTAGATGCCTCTTTCTTGGCTCTATCATTTGTTCGTTGTCCATGGTTATGGGAGCATTTAGACCCCAAAACGAAAGAACAGGTGGTAGAAGCCCTGTTGAAAACTCGTAAAATTAAACCTGTTTTCTCTAACTGGATTTTATTTTCGGGAATGATAGAAGCATTCTTTTGCCAGTATGGCTATCAGTGGGATGTTGTTCGGGTAGAGTACTGTTTACGCCAATTTGATCAGTGGTATGTTGGCGATGGAGTCTATTCGGATGGAGATTCTTACCATTGGGACTATTACAATAGCTTTGTAATTCATCCTTATTTGAACCAAATTTTAGCGATAGTAAGTCGCAAAACAAAGGATTTCAATTGGGCGATTGATAAAATAGCAAAACGTAGTGAACGGTATGCCTTGATTCAAGAACGTTTAATTAATAGCGATGGAAGTTACCCTATCACAGGGCGTTCGATTGTATATCGTGGTGCGGCTTTTCAGCATTTGGCGGATGTGGCATGGCAACATAAATTACCCGCAGAATTGAGTCCAGCCCAAGTACGCTGTGCTTTAACGGCCGTCTTAAAAAAGACAACGGAAAGCCCTAGCACCTTCAAAGATGGATGGCTTACGTTTGGGGTATATGGTAATCAAGGAGATTTAGCAGATGTGTATAACAATACAGGAAGTTTATACCTTTGTTCGGTTATTTTACTTCCTTTAGGTTTACCAGAAAGTGACCCTTTTTGGAATAATCCTGCCGAAAAATGGACTGCCCAAAAGGTTTGGACTGGAGAAGATACTGTCCACAACGACCATGCACTAGACTAAAAAATAAGGGCTGTTTTTGTGATTATTCCTAAAACAGCCCTTATTTTTATTTTAATACCTTAATACGTTTAATCGTATTTTCAGTTCGTTCTTCATAGATTGCCGTGACGGTTTTCCCATTTGCGTTCACCATTTCTGGAGTAATAAAAAACTCAAACGTTGTACCATTGATACTAATTACATCAGGCACATCGCCTCCTGTAGCTTGTTTCGCTCCTTTGAGAATAC
>JALRIJ010000374.1 GCA_023255485.1 Flectobacillus sp. | reverse complement strand
ATGAAAGATGGTTTTACCTTATTGACAGGTATTAATTATGGTTTTAAAATTGGAGAAAAAGGCTTTTTGAACATCTCAGGACAAATCAACAACCGTGAAGCAACCAACCGTTCGGGGATGTTTGAATATAATAACCGCTTAACAGGGGCTCGTCTTTACTGGTTCCCTTATGCGGCAGGAACAGATGCTGCCACGATTGATGCCAAAGAACAAGCAGTTGATCGTTATAGCTCTAGCCGTAGTGGTAATGGACAACAAGACAATGCCAGTTTATTTGTGAATGCTTCAATTCCATTGAATTCGACCATGAGTTTGTATGCTTTTGGAGGTATGTCTTCAAAATATAGTTTTAACCCCAATAACTCATTCCGTTTCCCGAATGGTACAACCTCAATGACGAGTGTATCAAGCCGTTATTTTCCGACAATCTATCCAACGGGTTTCTTAGGAGAAAACGTCGCTCGTTTAGTTGATGGGTCATTTACGGTAGGTATCAAAGGTAAAACAGAAGGCTGGGATTTAGATTTCAGTAATACTTCGGGTAATAACCGCATTGATTATACCATTCAAAATACCATCAATGCTTCGATGGGAACATCAAGCCCAACGAAATTCTATAGTGGAGCTTTGGTTTTCAAGCAAAATACGACAAACATCGGTTTAACTCGTCGTTTTGAAAGTACAGCTATTAAAGCTTATAACTTAGCATTTGGGGCAGAATATCGTTTAGAAAACTATAAAATTATTGCAGGAGAAGAAAAATCGTACAAAAACTACGGTGACACGTATATCACTACCGTTGGAGGAACTACTAAAGCTCCAAGACCAGCAGGGGCTCAGGTATTCCCTGGGTATCAGCCATCGGATGAGCAAGACCAATACCGTCATAGCATCGGTTTATACGGAGATGTTGAAGCAGAAGTTTCAAATAATTTCTTGTTAACAGGAGCTTTGCGTTATGAAAAATACAGCGATTTTGGCGACCAATTGACATGGAAAACATCAACGTTAATCAAATTAATTGAAAATGGTTCGGGAGCTTTGCAAAGTTTAGCATTAAGAGGAGCGTTAAGTACTGGATTTAGAGCACCATCGTTATCTCAAAAATACTATTCTGCTACGACTTCTATTCCACAATCAGATGGTAGCTTGATTTTATCGTTGGTAGCCAATAACGATAATAACGCAACAAAATCGTTTGGTATTCCAACACTTAAACCAGAAACGTCGATGAACACCAGTTTCGGTTTAACCAGCCGTATTGCAAAACACTTTACCGCTACGATTGATGCCTACCAAATTGAGATTAAAAACCGTATTACGTTAACAGGTACGTTTGATTATAACTCTATTACCAGTTCTGACCCAATCGTAAAGGGTGCTGCTGAATTAGTTAAAGGCTTATTGGTAAATTATCCAGACGTAAATGCGGCTCAATTCTTCTCGAATGCTATTGATACTCGTACCAAAGGTGTTGACATCGTATTGGCTTATCGTAATAAAGTAGGAAAAGGAAATTTAAACTTATCGCTATCAGGGAACTTTACTCATACCGAAGTAACAGACGTACACGTGCCATCAGGTTTAACGTCGTCAGCCTCAGCAGATGTTCGTCAATATTTATCTGAAAGAATTTATTTTGACCGTCAACAACGTGGTCGTTATGAGTCAGGTACTCCTCAAAATAAATTCGTATTCTTAGCAGGTTACACCTTCGGTAAATTTACTCCGAATGTCGTATTAACTCGTTTTGGAGAATATACGTTGTTCGTAACACAAAGTAACTTAAACAGTGCAACAGGCGGTAGAGACCAAGTATTTACGCCAAAAACAACGACAGACTTCTCTGTAAATTATCAATTAACCAAATCCGCTAATATCACCTTAGGGGCAAATAACATCTTTGATGTTTATCCAGACCAGTTGAGTATTGCTAACAACCAGACAGGTACAACTCCTTGGGGTTCTTCGGGTGGACAGCAATTTGGTTTCAACGGAGCATTTTACTATGCTAAGTTAGGATTGAATTTTTAATCGACATCCAATTACTTACCGATAAATCTAAATGTAGGCACAGGGCTTTTGCTCTGTGTCTTTTTTTGTAGGTATCTATAGGTCAATCACTTTTGAAGGATAGGGCTGTGTAAGAAAATTATGTAAATTGTGAGGACATACAGACACGAAACAATCATGCAACAAAGTATCAAAGCCCAAAACGTATTTACAGGAGAACAGCATCTTCAATATCAGGAACTTATCATTGAGAACGGACGAGTTCAGTCGATTCTTCCCATCAGCAAAGAGGCTGATTTTGATGTTTGGGGAATCAGTCCTGCTTTCTTCGATACACATATCAATGGGGGAGAACACCTTTATTTTACCCAATATCCAACAGCAACTACGTTAAAGGATATGGACGAAGCTTGTCAGAAATACGGAACAGGCTATTTATTACCTTGTTTGATTACCTCCTCGATGGAGAATATTTTGGAAGGAATAGAAACTGTACGGTCATATCAAGAAACAAACCCCACCTCTGGCATTGTAGGAATGCACCTTGAAGGCCCCTTCTTGAACCCACTCAAACGAGGAGCTCACCTTGCTCGATATATTCGTACACCCAATGACGAAGAGTTAGTAACCATTATTCATCATGGGAAAGATGTGATAAAACTCATGACCATTGCTCCCGAATT
>JALRIJ010000373.1 GCA_023255485.1 Flectobacillus sp. | reverse complement strand
AAAATCTTGAAGAGCTGATTTTTCTTGTACAATTCTGTCCGATGTTAAGATAGAAGGCTCACTTTTCTGGATAAATTCAGCTAATAAATCCGATTCATTTACCGATTCACACATCACAATCTTTTGATGTTTACATAAAATGTATGGGACTGTAAGTATTTGAGCGACGTTATAGAAATAGCGTGGATTCCCGATTGTATTGTTTGCCATTTTCTGCTCTAAAGCATTTTTAAGCAAATGATAAGCATCTTTAAATTCAGCTTTAATTAAGTCTCGATATTGCCAAATCTCACGAAGAATATTAGTGATACCATTCTCCTGTACTTCCAGTAGTTCTTTATAGGCATTTTGCTGGATTTCTGAGCGTTGTCGATTGTTATTGACCAAAACTACCAAACGACTAAAAAAAGGCTCGTCATTGGGCAATTCTGGCAGAAAATTAGATGCAAAACCAATTGTACATTTAGGTACTAAATCGGTTGTATCTAAATATGACCTCGAACTCATATTCATCTTGGAATACGCCTTATTATCATAGCTGGCTTGAAATAACGAAGTCAACGCATGGTTAGGAAGGTATTCATCTCCAAACTGATAGCCGTTATGCCGTTGTTCAATTTTAGCGACAAAAGCGGCTTCCGTATTCTTTCCTTTTAAGTTGACTCCCATCGCTTTTCCGTCTGCTCCAAAAATATAATTGAGATGTACGAATAGCGTACTTTTAGCAGTTCCTGCAATTCCATAGATATAGAGCATAGGTGAAAAACTATTCTCTTTGATCCCAATATCTCTGAATAAAGAAAAGAGCATAAATGAAGTAGATAGAAACGTCATTTCTTCTCGCTGTGCCTTGCTAAAAAGCAAATACCATTCATTGAACGAAACCTGATTATCTACGTAATTAAAAGGCGATGACTGCCCTTTATTTACCTGTGGAACAGACAAATAAATATCTTGATACCGAATAATACCAAACTCGTCTGGATGCAAAATATCACCCTTTTTTGAAATGGCACAATTAGCAAAAAAGTACAATTCAGTAGCTGGATGCAAACCATACCTTAACACTTTAATTGCATTAGGAAACTTCGTGCAAGTAAAAAGAAACGTCCTAAGCCTTTGTAACTGTTGATAGTTTACACTCATACTCAAGCGTTTAGCACCTAATATTTTTTCGATGGCTTTAGGCTCAAAGAAATCATCGTGATTCACTTCAATATACATGGGTTGAGCGTCTGGAACTCTTACCTCCAACACCCAAGTATATTGTTCATTCTCGTCGGTTGTTTGGTATTTGATGTAAATCAGAAAACCTTCTGCAACCGTCACCTTTGACCTATTCGTCAGAATACTGATTTGATAATCTTGTAAATCGTAAGATACAATGCCATTAGTGTGTATGTCGTCATTTTTTATTAATTGCTTTTCAGCCTGAGCAACACTACTTTTTGTAACAGTAACACCGTATTCCTTTGCCATTTTAAACAGAAAAGCAGGCGATGTAAATCTTCCATTCGCTAACAAATTATCAAACTTTTTATCCGTCTCACTAGCTTCGTATGAGCCATTAAATTGGCTTATATCGTGAAATAAAGACCGTCCATCTTCTCCGAATGTAGCTAGTGCCAATCCTACATTAATCCAATCCTGATAGGTAACTGTAATATCTATACGTTGACTAACTATACGTTCCACTACACGTCTAGCTCGCACTAGTTCAGAGTTACCTTCTTCTAGTTTATTTCTGGCACTTGGCAGGCTTTCAGACTTAACAATTAGAAAAACCTTTGAATCTGGATTGTAGTAAGCATTGGCATCATAACTGATAAAACAAGCCCTACAGACATCCTTTCCCGATTTGTCGGCTTCAATACGATACTTCTCCTTAAAGTACCGTGACGTACAATTCCATGCCAGAGCATGATTCTCTGTTTGGTCAATTTTGACGATGATTTTCAAGCCCTTACCTGTTGGGCTGATAAAAGCCAAACAAACATAAGGATCTGTATAGATGCGACTTATGGTAGCATCTATATTAGCAACATCGTCAAAATCCAAACAAAGAAGACCGCTATGAGAAAGCAATCCCAATGCTTTACGCACGGAAAAAGTACCTGAAAAGGTCACATAGTCCAATCTACTTTTTAAAGCCGTTTGTACCTTTACATCCTCAGCCTTCCTAATATCGGAGATACAAGCCTTGTATTTTTCAGACCTAATTAGCTCAAAAACCTGCCCAATGCCCATATCATTCTCAGGGGTTAGTTTTTTGATACCACCCTTGAAAAATGAGAACACATATTGTCCCATATTATCTTTACACGTTAAAATTTGGACATAGAAATCCCATAGAGCCTAAAAAGCCCTTTTAGGTTTCAGAAAAAAAGCAATGAGAAATTAAAAAAGGAACTAGGTGCTAAAATACTTTTGGACTTCACTTTTGGCGACGTAAATTTTTCGTCCTTTCTTGATTGTCTGGATTTTATTATTGATTACCAAACTATCAAACTTACTTCGTTTAATTCGTACAGCCTCCATAAATTCACTTGCTGTGATGTACTGAACTATCGATGTAGATGCCTCTTTGACATTCAGTTCTTGAAGTTTTTCAAGAATTTGCTGCTGAGTCGTTTTAATTTGTGCCAATTCCTGTTCAGGAATCATGATAATGACTGGTGCTGTCATATTAATTTGTATT
>JALRIJ010000372.1 GCA_023255485.1 Flectobacillus sp. | reverse complement strand
AGATAAAATTGGGGGGATTACAGGCTCTTCTCCTTTTTCTAGGCGTTCCAGATAATTAAACGTAGCCATCAAAAAAGGCTTTAACGTCACATCTGGCTCTACCGCATTGGCCATAGCATAAGCTTCCAAACTTTGGGCAATTGCATCCAATTCCGCACGGATTTCAGGATATTCAACCGATAGCGATTCTACTACTAGATTTTCCTCATGAGAAGTTTCTCCCAACACATACAGTTCTAAGACCCCCGAATTGATGTACTCTTCGATGTTTATTTTCATACGTTTCAACGATAATCAGCTCTTTCTCAGCATTTGTTTGTCGAGATTAACATGACAAATAAGATTAGCAGGACTTCTTTTCCTTAATTTAAAGCACAACAATCCTTATGTTTTACTAAATTCAGTTATACCTTTTCTCTTACAGTCTTAGTATAAACAAAGTTATCTTAGTCCCAGACAAAATGCAACTCCAAATACTCCTTTTCAGTAATATCTTTCATTTTTTAAGTAATCGGTATTTTCAAACGACTATTGCCTTCATTTTTCTTCGTTAGCCATAAAGCGACTACTGATTAATACTATTATTTACCCCTGTAATATAACTATAAAATTTGGATTTTGTTAATTAAACCAAAAGCTTATTAGGAGAATTAATACGAGAAAAAACATTTACATAGAACACCTTAGAACTCTTTAAATATTTCAGTATATTTGCCTTTAAAAATAAGACAAAAACAAGATATACGCTATAACTATGTTACTTTTAGGTTTAGACTTAGGCACATCGTCCATCAAAGCATCTGTAGTCGATGGAGCTACGGGACAACTAGTGGCTTCGGCACAGTATCCAGAAACAGAAAACACGATTGATTCTCCCGAAGCAGGTTGGGCAGAGCAAGACCCAGAAATGTGGTGGAATTGTGTGCAACAAGCTATTTTACGCTGCAATGACTCAGGAAAATATAATCCTAAAGAAATTAGAGCGATTGGTATTGCCTACCAAATGCACGGTTTAGTAATGGTTGACCGTAACTTATCCGTTCTACGTCCTTCTATTATTTGGTGCGATAGCCGTGCGGTAGCTATCGGTAACAAAGCATTTGATGCCATCGGACAATCAAAATGCCTTACCCATTTACTGAACTCTCCTGGTAACTTTACCGCTTCAAAATTAGCGTGGGTAAAAGAAAACGAGCCAAAAGTGTATGGTTCTGTTTATAAAATCATGCTTCCTGGTGATTTTGTCGGAATGAAATTGACAGGTTCAATTACGACTTCCAACTCCGCTTTATCAGAAGGTATTTTCTGGGATTTCCAAACAAATGATGTTTCGGAAGATATTTTAAGTTACTATGGCTTCCCGAAAACGATTTTACCAGAAATTAAGCCCGTGTTCTCCAATCATGGTGAACTGAGCAGCTCTATCGCCGATCTATTAGGCTTAAAAGCAGGGATTCCTTTAACCTACAAAGCAGGAGACCAACCGAACAATGCCCTGTCATTGAACGTATTAGACCCAGGTGAAGTAGCTGCCACCGCAGGAACATCAGGCGTTATTTATTCGGTTTCAGACCAAGTGAGCTTCGACCCACAATCTCGTGTGAATACCTTTGCCCATGTAAACCACCAATTGAATAACCAAAATCGTTTGGGTACGCTTCTTTGTATCAACGGAACAGGTATCTTAAACCGTTGGGTTCGTGACAACGTAGCCGCAGGCATGAGCTACGGGGCAATGAACCAACACGCAGCAAGCGTAACCGCTGGTGCAGAAGGACTTCATATTTTACCTTTTGGTAACGGAGCAGAACGAGTATTAAGCAACCAAACCATTGGTTCTATTTTCTCTGGTATCAATTTTAACGTCCATACCTCCGCACACATCATCCGTGCTGCCCAAGAAGGCATTGCCTTTTCATTAAAATACGGGATGGATATCATGGCAGAGAATGGTACAAAACCAGCCGTAATTCGTGCAGGAAAAGCCAATATGTTCTTGAGTGATGTCTTCTCACAAGCCTTAGTAAACGTAACAGGAGTAGCCGTAGAATTGTACGATACCGACGGCTCAAAAGGAGCAGCTTTAGGAGCGGGTATTGGCGTAAATTATTTCAGTACACCCAAAGAAGCCTTCAGTAACATGGAGAAAATTGGCATCATCGAACCAGAGCAAGCATTATCAGCACAATACCAAGAAGTATATGCAGGTTGGGCTGCGGTATTGGGTGAGGCGTTGAAATAGGGTGTTAGTCGGGTCAACGGATTTTAATCCGTTCGTTTTCTTCTGGTCAATCGATTTTAGTCCGTTGGAATCAGTACAAATACGGATTAAAATCCGTTGACCCAGAATTAACAAGCAGGCATACAATACGCTACACAGATCCATAAATCAAAAAAAGCGAACGAAAAAATCCCTTCGCTTTTTTTGGGTCAGCGGATTTCAATCCGCTGGAATCAATCAAAATCAACGAATTGAAATCCGTTGACCAAACACCTTATGAAACTGTTGCTCCACTCCAAACTTGTTTAGAAGGTTGGATAAACGCTAACGACCCATCTTTATCTTCTGCCATCAAGACCATTCCTTCCGACACCATGCCCATCATTGGACGAGGTGCTAGGTTGGCTAAGAACGTTACTTGTTTTCCAACTACGTCCTCCGCCGAAAAATGTTCTGCAATACCACTCAAAATGGTACGCTCTTGAATACCGTCATTAATCGTCAATTTCAATAACT
>JALRIJ010000371.1 GCA_023255485.1 Flectobacillus sp. | reverse complement strand
ACATGCCCTGCGGAACATGTCGAAGAGCAAAAGAACTAAGCGTATCAAGATGTACATAAAGAAGCAAATAACATTGACAAAAGACATAAAGACAATTATGACGGATACAATACAAAAGATGGGACTATGTTACAAAGCCTTGATAATCCCTCAAAAACTATGCTTTTACCTTATCCCAAAAAGAAGAATTAAGGCTATTATTTTCCTCTTTTTATCTCTACCCTATATTTCACAAGCGAGGCCTTATAGATATAGGATTTATTGGATAGATTCAACGTATTTCCAGTACAAAATAAGATTGATTAGGATCTCTGACCAGTCACTTTACACTATCTATTCAAGTAAAATTAGTAATGAAAAAATTAATACGTTAATTAAAAAAAAGTATGTCAAAATTAAATTAGGGGGATGTTATAAACTTCGTTTTTATGAGAGAATGCATCCTATCGCAGAAGCGAGTGTAGATCCAGATGGCAACTCCATATATTATTTCGATATTGACCGGTTAGAAGGTTTATATTACGATGCTAGACGACGTTCTATTTTCAAAAAATATCAATGGAAGACCCCTAAAAATAAGCGAATCGCAAAGAATATAAAGAACTGTGAACCGATAGGTTTGTGATGTCACTCTTCGACATGTTCCTTTTGCTCTTCGACATGTTCCGCAGGGCATGTCTGGGACGCATAGTCGAAGCTAGATAAAGAGGATTTCTAATCCTAGCCTGTAGATATGCCATTAAAATCTCGCTCCCACTGACAACGGCATAGGATAACCGACAACTTAAACCCCACTTACTGTTGTTTGGATATTTTCTCCGTATCTTTGTGAAAACATAGAAAGACATTGGCAACATTTAATGAACTAGGGGTTTCGGCTCAATTCATTCAGGCTCTTACTGAAATGAATATTACTAAACCCTCCGAAATACAGGAAAAAGCAATTCCTTTTTTACTTAAAAATCAACAAGATTTTATTGGACAGGCTCAAACGGGAACGGGTAAAACGGCCGCTTTTGGACTTCCGCTTTTGATGAAGGTGAATCCTAAATCGAATGAGGTACAGTCCTTAATTTTAGCTCCAACTCGTGAACTTTGTCAGCAAATAGCGAAGCATCTCTTTAAATTGACCAAACACTTAACGGCAAAAATCTTTGTAGAAGCGGTGTATGGGGGCGAAAAAATTGAGTTGCAATTACGGGCTTTGTCCAGACCTACGCAGATTGTCGTGGCAACGCCTGGGCGTTTAATTGATTTGTTAGAACGCAAAGCGTTGAACTTGAAATCGTTACGCACCATCGTCTTGGACGAAGCCGATGAAATGTTAAGCATGGGTTTCAAAGACGAGTTAAGTACTATTTTGCGTCAGTCTCCTCCCAATACGACCAAGTGGTTGTTTTCGGCAACGCTTCCTTCTGCTCTTCAAAAATTGATTGATACTTACATGGCGAAGGACACGCATACGGTACAAGTGAAAAAGGCAGAGATTGTCAATAACCTCATAGAACATCAGTATTTTGTGTGCGAAGAACGTGATAAATTAAATTACGTGATTCAGTTTATCAATACCATGAATGCGGCTACGGGTATTATTTTTTGTAGAACAAAAGCCGCTGTGCAGACGCTTACCAAGCAATTGCAAAGTAAGAATTATGAAGTAGATGCCATTCATGGCGATTTACAACAGAAGGAACGTGATAAAGTAATGCGTGCTTTTAAGAGCCATAAATTGAAAATTTTAGTAGCTACGGATATTTCTGCTCGTGGTATCGACGTGGATGATTTGGCTTATGTAATTCATTATCAATTGCCCGATATGCCCGAATATTATACCCACCGTAGTGGTAGAACGGCTCGTGCAGGCAAAAGAGGCATCTCGATTTGTTTCGTGAGTCAGGCAGAAACGAAGCGTATCAACGAGTACACCAAATTGCTGAACATTATCTTTAGAAAAGTATAGTTTTCGCAATTAGTCATATTCCATGCGTTTTTGGTCACTGACCCGATGGATGATTTCAAGCAACTTTGTGCTATCAATTAAACACAAAGCGACATGAAATCATCCATTTTAGTTTTAGGGGCAACAGGAAGTATTGGCTATGCTTTTGCCGAAAATTTAATTTCTAAACAAATTCCAGTAACGCTGTTGGTACGGGATGCCAAGAAGGCAACAGCATTATTCAAGGGAAATCCTCTCGTAGAAATCATCCAAGGCGATGCCCAAGATTTAGCACTGTTGAAGCAAGTTTCGGCAGATAAATCGGTTATTTTTCATGGAATTAATTACCTCTATCATCAATGGTGGGGTAACATGGATGTGGTTACGGAAAAAATCATTGAAGCGGCTTCTCAAAATAAGGCATTGATTGTTTTCCCTGGCAATATTTATAATTATGGTAATATTCCTGTCATTACGGAGGAAACTGAGGAAAAACCATGTACTCGAAAAGGGGCTTTGCGGGTGTCGATAGAAGCACAACTGAGAGCGGCGGCATTAGCGGGGAAATGCCAATTTCTGAACGTGCGACTTCCTGATTTCTGGGGGCCAAATGTCTTGAACGAAGGCATTCGACCCATCTTTGACAATGCGTTAGCAGGAAAAGCTTTGCCCTACATGATTCGTACCGATATTCCGCATCAGATGGTATTTACGAAAGATGCTGCCGAAATCATGGTACGCTTGATGAATCAACCAACGAAGGAGGCGTATCGTTTGTATAATTACGGAGGACAAACGCAATCGTCGGG
>JALRIJ010000370.1 GCA_023255485.1 Flectobacillus sp. | reverse complement strand
GACCTTATCAATGACCACTGCGAGCGAAATGGGATTGAGGCAAGTGCATTTGAGCAAGTCACACCTCCGACAAAAAAAGCAAGCCCAAAAAGTAGCACCCAAACTCAACTAACTAGTTTTGAGTTATTTAAAGAAGGAAATAGCATTGAAGAAATTGCAGCGCTACGCCAACTTGCCACCACAACGATAGAAGGACATTTGGCAGAATTTGTCAAAAAAGGAATGCTGAATATTGAGGAATTGATGGAAGAAGATAAAATAAAAATTATCCGAGAAGCCATCCTCGAAAACCCCACCTTTAAGAGCAAAGAGTTGAAAGAATTGCTAGGCGATGAATACAGCTACGGCGAAATTCGCCTAGTTTGGGGAACATTGGGTTTGGAAGGATAATAAAATCCCCTAGCGAAATGTGATGGTTTGGCTAGGGGGATTTTTATTTCTTAAAGAGCGAAACTTCTTCGTATCATTTCATAAGCTGTCACGTACTCGTCAACAGGATCTGGTTCTAAACCAAATTCGATGGCTTTAATTCTCTCTAAAAGATATTTTCGCCTCCAATCTTTGACATAATTTAACCTTAACGTATGAATCATCGTTTCTATTCTCTTTAACGTATCTTCATCAAGTACTGGATTTTCGGTATTAGGGTAAAATATATGTTCTTCTTGATTATAGGCTAATAACTCAAAAGGGTCGTAATGGGGACTATCTGGTTTCAAAATATTATCCACAGACTCGGTATGTTTTTGCCTATTAATCTTTCCCTCAACCATAAAAAAATTATCCCACAACCACGCTTTCTCAGCTTTCAAGCTTTCGTCAAAATGCTCCAACTCCCCATAATGAGCAGGCATTTCACCCATATAACGTCCACCTTCCGTCCATTTGTCTTGTTCAAAACCTGTTTGAGCAATTGCTCTTTCAGTATATGCACACAATCCATGTTGACAATGATATAGATTCATGACAATATCAACATAAAACTTAAAGTTACTCGAATTATAACTGGGATGCTTACCAACTATTTCCTCCTCCCACTTTTTATATGCTGTAGATAGAATGATAGATTTATCAATTTTTCTCATGTTTCTTCAATTCCCAATTTAAGAGTGTAGCTAGTTTTTTATATTCTTCAAATTTCTCTTTTTTCTGTTCTAAACTAAGATGTGGTTGTTTCAATTGACTTTCTAAAGTAGCAATACGAATTAGCTGCCTATCTCTCAAATCATTTCCTTCTTGGTCTAAATCAAATACTTTTTGAAGAATACCCGTCCATGTTAAATACTGGGGATTAATGAAATAACTATCCACATGGCGTTCCTTCTGGGCATCGTAATATAACTCTTGATACACATTTCCTGTTTCGGGATTAAATTTAAGTTCAACCACCTCCCAAGGCTCAAAAGAAGAAGCGACTAAAGGCGAATGTGTTGCAAAGAAAAATTGACTATCTTTTGCCATACTCGTATAGAAATCAACGATTTCTGCTTGAATATCAGGGTATAGCGACCGTTCTGGTTCATCAAAAAGAATAATAGCATTTTCTGGTTTCAAACCATAAAGAGGAAGTGCTGTTAGGATGACTTGTTTTGTACCAGTACTTAATGCCTCGAAAGGAATATCTTTCCCTTGGGCTGTTTGAATTTTAATCGTTTCAATGTCTTCTGTTTTTTCAAAATCCAATTCGGTTTTCACCTTTAGGTTAAACCGTCCAATAATTTTGTTCAGAAAGTTATCTGCTAAATCTACAATAGGATTGGGAGAAGCTTTACGCCATGCTAAAAACTCTTCTCTAGCTTTCCATACTTCATCTTGAGAATAGATTGGATTTTGCAACAATTTAGATAAATCAAGACTCTTTTTAATTTCGAGTTCTCTATCTTTTATAATTGCCTCGTTGATAGTTCCCCAGCTACTTTGCAAGTCATAATTACCGAAATTGAGTATGTTATCACCTAATGTAGATTTGTGTTGCTCTTGTGGCTGTTTTCCAATTGTTGGAATGTCAATATCACAAGGATAAAGCACTAGTTTAAAGCTATTTTTCAAGAAATCATGAATATTATTTTCCTCCTGAGAATCATAATCTAGCAAAAAATTCTCTCCTACTAGCGTTGCATTTTTAGTTATAAAAGTGCTTACATCATTATCAAATTTCAGGTTAATTCCAACACCATACAGCT
Organism: Flectobacillus sp.; assembly: GCA_023255485.1. Lineage (GTDB taxonomy): Bacteria > Bacteroidota > Bacteroidia > Cytophagales > Spirosomataceae > JALRIJ01. Next base: position 576 of record JALRIJ010000370.1, on the reverse strand, counting down.
CATCGAATTTCTCCAATTCTTGAAGTTTTTTATCTAATGGTAAGCGAATAGCCCCTTCTTTGGGCAATACTTCACTCTCCTTTATCAGAATTGAAATCACATTAAATAACACTTCCAACAAACTTGTTTTCCCTGTTCCACTTTGTCCAATAAAACAGACTTTGTCGAGAGCTTGCCCAGCTTTAGGGTGTCCAGTTGGATAGGTTAAATCCAAATGAAAAGCGTTAAACTGATGATATTGCTGTATATAAAGTTCTTTTATCTTCATGACTGATTGAATATTTTAATGCAAAATAACTAAAAAAGACAGCATTTAAGATTCAAAACAGACAATTCCTTTATTCCCCTTGCTGAATCCACTGATAAGTTTTACCATTCCAATAAAGAATCCCCCCCGAAAGAGCTGCTCCGTCTTCGTAGTCTTCTAACAAAATACCCGTTTGCTTGAGATCAACCTTCCGACTTCCGATGATGTCCCCTGATTTTTTATCAAAAAGTGATTCAAAGGCCGCTCGTTTTTTGTACAACTGCCATTTGTCTATCCAGCTAAAATCGTCACCACCATCGCTTAGTCTA
>JALRIJ010000036.1 GCA_023255485.1 Flectobacillus sp. | reverse complement strand
CTAAATTTCAAAATTCATCATTTTGCATTGTTACTTAATATATCTCCAATCTTCATTACCTTTCAAGGCAATAATAGTTTGGTAGATTAAGTCGATAACGGCTTGTACGTCTGCTTTACTTACTGTTTCTACGGTTGTATGCATGTATTTCAATGGCAATGAAATCAAGGCGGAAGCTACTCCTTCAGCGGCGTATGCAAAGGCATCCGTGTCTGTACCTGTCGAACGAGAAACGGCTTGACGTTGGAATTTGATTTCGTTTTGGTCTGCAATGTCGATGATAAAATCACGCACATTGTTTTGTACCGCAGGGCCGTAACAGATTACTGGGCCATTGCCACATCTCATATCGCCTTGTTCTTTTTTGTTGTACATTGGCGACTGTGTATCATGGGTAACGTCGGTTACGATAGCCAAATCTGGTTTCAAACGACGAGCAATCATTTCTGCACCACGTAAACCAATTTCTTCTTGAACTGCGTTTACTACGTACAAGGTAAATGGTAATTCAACGGCGTTTTCTTTCAATAAACGTGCCACTTCGGCAATCATAAATCCTCCCATGCGGTTATCTAAGGCACGACCCACATAATAGCGATCGTTTAATTCCATTAAACCGTCTTCAAAGGTTACGACTGTTCCTACATGAACACCCATTTCTTCTACCTCTTTTTTATTAGCAGCACCTAAGTCGATGAAAATATCGTTTACCGTTGGAGCTTTGTCACGAGCAATATCTCTTACGTGGATAGCAGGATAGCCAAATACGCCTTTTACAACGCCTTTTTTCGTGTGTAAATTACAACGCATCGAAGGGGCAATTACAGCATCAGAACCACCGTTTCTTCTTACGAAAATATAGCCGTTATCGTCGATATAGTTGACAAACCATGAAATTTCATCGGCATGGGCTTCGATAACCACTTTGTATTCTTTCCCTGGGTTAATAACTCCTACAGCAGTTCCATAAACGTCAATAATTGTTTCGTCGATGTATGGTTTTAGGTAGTCTAACCAAATTTGTTGTCCTGGGGCTTCAAAGCCTGTTGGAGCGGCATTGTTTAAGTATTCGTAGAGAAATGTTTTTGAAGATTCAGTCATAATTATGTGATAAAAATTAGATAATGTTTCTGTATGAGTATATTACTAAAAAAATGTGTCTGTTTAAACTTCTTGTTATCAGTTATTTAACTTAAAAGACCTTGAAGGATGTGTTTTTTCCTCTTTATTAGAAACAAAAAAAAAGTCATCCATGATTCAAAATAAGCATAATTTTTTAAAATTGTACAGGGGAGGAGGAAATCTTTCTTTGCCCAACTTGCTTTGAAAGGAGTTAAAAATCCTGTTTACGAGCTATTAAACCTTAATAGGTTTCTGAAACTTATAAGGTTTTCCCTATACCTTTCGGTTGAGAATATCTAACAACAAAAATGACTGCCTTTTTGAGACAGTCATTTTGTATGCTATGAAAATTAAATTAGTTGGCTCTTATAGCCGTAACCTTAAACATTCCCATCAATGAACCTTTTAAATGGTCGTTGTCTTCTTTTTCGAGGGTAACGTTTAAGTCGTAACTCATCATTTTGAAATAAATGGTCAGTTTGTCTGGTGATTCTTCAATTTTATCAATCGTTGCTTCACTTGCACCATCTATTTTAGGGGTTACCGTTCCTGATAGTTTACCGTCTTTTCTGGATAATGCCATGGTTAAGTTTGCATCTCCTTGTGGAGTACCCATAAAGGTCATGTTCCATTTTCCTGCAAAGAAATCTTCCACAACACTTTCTTTAGCAGTTTGTTGGGTTGTCACTGGGGCATCGTCTCCTGTAAGTTTAAATTGGAAACCCATTACAACCATTAGCGATTGACTTTCTGATTTTGGATTTACAAACACCGCATAAACATCTTGTAGTTTGTCGGTGGCAACGTCTGTTGTATTGATAGGAACATTCACCAATTTAGGGGTGAAATCCATTTTGTCCGAAGGTTCTAAAAAGGCTGATGTACCAATTAACTTACCTTTTGGGCTTCCTAAATGGAGTTCAACCAAGCCTCCAGTAGCATTTAATTGCGGCTTGGGAGCTACTGCCATTATTTGTAAGGCTGTAAGTTCATTCAAATCAATTTGTTTGATAGCCACAAATGCTCCTGATTTGGCTGGAATAGCTAAGTTATTTCCACCAAATGCCATTTTGTTTACGTCCTGATATTCATCGAATCCATGTGCGTCCACTGTGGCATTTCTCAACACAAATGATTGTTCTGATTTCAAGGCAGGCATTCCGTTTGCTCCTTGGTCTTCGTATGCTGCTCGTACAATAAATACTCCTTTCCCTTTATCGCCAGCAGGGACTTTTGCGGTGTAAGTACCATTTACGGGTAACGATTTTTCTTTTGGTTTTTCGTTAGCAATATTCAAAATATATTTCACCATTTCCGAAGCATCTGCTGCTGATAACTGCGGGTGTCCAGCCATGGCTACATCGCCCCAAACACCACTTCCACCAGCGATAACTTTCTTCGTCAATTTTTCCAAAGCCGAATTGTCGCCCTTGTATTTGTTGGCTACGTCACGGTAGGTTGGCCCTACAGATTTTTTCTCTTTGCTATGGCAAGCCATACAGTCGTTGGCATCAATTAATTTTTTACCCGTTGCAAACAAGGCATTGGCATCTGCCGAACGGTGTCCTTGAGCAATGGCGATTTTATCAAAACCTTCTGATAAATAATCAATTGTTACGGCTACTTGGTCAGCATTAATTCCTTTGTCAAGGCTTCCATCTTCTTTATCCTTTACCTTAATAACATAGTTAAAAGGCTTATTCGCTGCATAGAATGTACGGTTGCTTTTTGGCATTTCTAAACTCAATACTGGCGGTTCGTTTCCTGCTGAGATTTCCATCGCTTGCGTATTGATGCCGCCTTTGCCATCATTTACCGTTAAAGTTGCTTTGTAAATGCCTTTTTTAGTAAGTGTCACGTTGGCTTCTTGGGTATTGATAACCTTTACAAATCCATCTTTCCCCGTTATTTTCCATGAATAATTTAAGATGTCACCATCGGCATCGAATGTACCTTTTGCTGAAAGTTTCAAATTAAAAGGAATTGCACCACCCATTTGGTTAGCATTCATAGCAATTTGTGGCTTACGGTTACCACCATTGTATTCGATACGAATCAAGCGAGCATCGTCATTGGCAGTAAACCAACCCGAACCGTATTCTAGCATGTACAAATCGCCATTTTCTGCAAATTCCATATCCATCGGATTACTGAATTTGTAGCTAGGCATAAAACGTTCCATGGCTTTATAGTTTCCTTCTTTGTCCATGGTTACAGCCATAATCCAGCCACGCATCCAATCATATTCTAGGAATTTACCGTTATAATAATTCGGGAACGCTCTTGGTGCTGTTTTGAAATCTTCTGAATAGAAAACAGGGCCAGCCATCGCATTTCTACCACCACTACCTACAAGAGGGAATTCTTTCGATTCGCCATAAGGATACCAAACAAATGCCTTTTGAGCAGGTGGCAATACCTTTAAGCCTGTGTTGTTAGGGGATGTATTCGTTGGTGCGTTAGCATCCCATTTTTCCGAAGTTTTATTGGTTGCGTAGTCATATTTGTTATAAGCTTTGTTGTCCCCTACAAAATGAGGCCAGCCAAAGTTACCTGCCTTACGAGCCTGTCCGACTTCATCATATCCTGCTGGGCCACGAGTTGAATCTGGTTTAGAAGCATCTGGGCCAACTTCTCCCCAATACACAAAACCAGTCTTTTGGTCAACCGAAATACGGAAGGGGTTACGGTGTCCCATCGTATAAATTTCTGGACGAGTACCCGCCATTCCTTTCGGGAAAAGGTTGCCTTCTGGAATCGTATAAGTGCCGTCTGCCTGTGGTTTGATACGGATGATTTTACCACGTAAATCGTTGGTATTAGCCGATGATTTCTGAGCATCCCAAGGAGCTCTGCCTTCACGCTCGTCGATTGGGCTGTAACCATCTGCTCTTGGGCTAGAGTTATCGCCTGTAGAAAGGTAAAGATTACCTACTTTATCCCAAGCGATAGAACCACCTGTATGACAACATTCTTCTCGTTGTGTCGGAATCTCCAACATTGGTTTTTCGGAATTCAATAGCAATTCGTCACCTTTCATTGTAAAACGAGAAAGTACGTTATACGAACCTTTCGTAGAAGAGTAGTACAAGTAAATCCACTGATTTTGAGCAAAATTAGGGTCTTTGTTTAAGCCCAAAAGCCCGTCTTCTCCCATCGATTCTTTTCCTTCTTTGCTTACGTATTTCACGCTTACAGGAATGTTCGCAATGGTTTTCAAAGTTTTTGTCTTGCTATTATAAAGTCTAACTTCTCCCTTACGTTGAATGAACAGCACACGGTCTTTATCTAATACTGATAATTCCATCGGTTCGTCCAATTTATCTTGTAAAACCACTTTGGTAAAACGATTTTCTTCAGGTCTTGCTTTCGTAAAATCAACTGGTTTTGGTGCATCTCCTCCAGCGGTATATTTGATACCAGCCCAAAGGTGATTCAAGAAAAGTGGCTCTGAGAAAGTTTCGTCGGTATGTCCCATGGCGGTATAAAAGGAACGTCCGCCTTCAAATTCTTGATACCAACTCATAGGATGATCATCGCCGTTATGTCCACCGATATAGCTTTTCTCATCAATTTTCAAAACTACATGAATTTTCGGAGAAATATTTTTGAAGCTATAAAACTCATCTGTACGCTCAAACTCGTCAGGCATTCCAGCGGTTGCCCAGTTTTTTTCGGTTACAAAGTACTTGCCTTTTTGTACGTTACTTGGTGTAGAAGGGTGGTCTAAAAACCAAGCACCTGCCAATTGGTTGTACCAAGGCCAGTCATATTCGGTGTCTGTTGCGGCATGGATTCCTACATACCCACCACCTGCTTGAATGTAACGTTCAAAAACACCTTGTTGCTCATTGTTCAAAATGTCGCCTGTGGTGTTTAAGAAGATAACCGTATTAAACTTTTTGAGGTTAAGTTCCGAAAACTGAGTAGCATCTTCGGTGAAACTTACCTCAAAGCCTTTTTCTTTGGCCATTTTAGCCAGAGCTGTTTTTCCTGCTTCGATGGATTGGTGTCTGAACGCCTCCGTTTTACTAAATACTAAGACGTTAATTTTGGTCTGTGCAAGAAGTGAATTGCTGACCAAAATCAACATGAAAATTGCTTTCAAAAGCAATTTTAGGCCGATTGTTCGCTGTTTTTTCATGTATTGGGAAATTTTAAGAGAGATTGTTTTTGGATAATATGTTATTTATCAGTGCGTACCAACACTAATTATCTTTGAGTTTTTTATGGTGTGTTCATATAGGATAACTAATTTGTTGGCAAATGTATAAAATAAATCTTCTATTGTCTGTAAAATAGACAATAAATTTTAATTTAATTTCATATTTGAATAATCATATTTTATAAATGGCAGAATTCAAGTTTAAAAGGTAACTTTGTAAATCAATAAAGAAGAATGCGATGAAATTATTTAACGAAGAAACCTATATTAGCCAACTTTCAATCGATTGTGTCATCTTTGGTTATAAGGAAAAGGAACTGAAGGTACTGGTACCAAAGTTGGGTTTTGAAGAAAATCTTTGGGCTTTACCTGGTGGTTTTGTGAAGCAGGAGGAGGGAATAGATCATGCTGCCTTGAGAATTTTGGAAGAAAGAACGAGTATCACAGATATTTATTTAGAGCAATTTAGAGTATTTGGACAAGAGAGACGGATCAATCAAGAATTGTTAGCGAATATAAGTGAAATGAAGAATTCGCTGTTAAGTAGTGGAGCTATTGAGGTATCAGATATAGATTTTTTAAGTAAGCGTTTCGTTTCGATTGGTTATTATGCCTTAGTTGATATTAACAAGGTTACGCCCCAAAAAGGAGCAATGGACGAGTCGATTGACTGGATAAATGTACAAGAACTCCCCAAGATGATTATGGATCACCAAGAAATTGTGCGGTATGGACTTGAAACATTAAGGCAAAATTTAGACCAAAAACTGATTGGTTTTAATTTGTTGCCCGAAACCTTTACGATGCGAGAAGTTCAAGAACTTTATGAAGCCGTATATGATAGACCTTTTGCTCGAAACAATTTTCAAAAGAAAATATTAGACTTGAATGTCTTGGAAAGGCTGGAAAAGAAATTTACAGGAGCTTCCAACAAAGCCCCTTATTTGTACCGTTTTCAAGATAAATAAAGATTGATTAAGGTAGGTAAAAAGACAACTATCACTAAAATCACTTTAAGACAATGTAAAAGAAAACCCCCGAAAATGCTGATGGTGCTTTCGGGGGGTCTTTTATTGCTTACTTTTTAACCTTTCGATGATTTTCAAAGTGCAGGGCAATTTTACTCATGGTTACCTCCAACTGTTCTAAATGAGGAAGGTAAACAATGCGGAAATGGTCTGGTTTTTTAAAGTTAAATCCTTGTCCACCCGTTACTAAAATTCGTTGTTCCTCTAAAAGGCTCAAGACAAAATCGCCATCATTTTTAAAATCGAACTGCGATAAATCTATTTTGGGGAACAGATACATCGCTCCTTTAGGACGAACACAGCTCACTCCAGGGATATTATTGAGCATTTTATGAGCTAAGTCCATTTGCTTATACAAACGACCATCGTGCGTTACCAAATCGTCAATTGATTGATAGCCTCCCAAAGCCGTTTGAATACCGTATTGGGTGATAACGTTGGCACATAAACGCATACTTGCTAAGAAGGTTAATCCTTCAATATACGACTTCGCTTTGTGTTTTGCTCCAGTCAATACCATCCAACCTCCTCTAAAACCAGCAGCACGATAGTTTTTCGACATACCGCCCATTGTTATGATGAGAGCTTCTTCCGACATTCCTGCGGTGGTGTGGTGTACTGCTCCATCGTAAAGAATTTTGTCATAAATTTCGTCGGCAAAAACAATCAATTTATGTTTCTCGGCTAAACGAACAATGCCTTCCACGACTGATTTTTCATAAACAGCTCCTGTCGGATTGTTAGGATTAATCAAGACGATTCCTCTTGTTTTCTTCGTGATTTTAGCTTCAATATCTTTTAAATCCGGATTCCAATCGGCTTCTTCGTCGCATACATAATGTACTGGAGTTCCACCAGCAAGTCCTACCGAGGTAGTCCAAAGCGGATAGTCAGGCGAAGGAATCAAGATTTCGTCCCCAGGGTTTAACAATGCCATCATCGTCAGTGTAATGAGTTCACTTACCCCATTTCCGATAAATACATCTTCAATATTAATTCCTTTAACACCTCTACTTTGATAATATTGCATGACGGCCTTGCGGGCGGCGAACAACCCACGAGAATCGGCATAACCTTGAGCGTTGCGAATATTCATGATAATGTCATGAATGATTTCGTCGGGAGTCTCAAAGCCAAATGCCGCTGGGTTGCCGATATTCAACGAAGTGATTTTATAGCCTTCACGTTGTAGTTGAAGAGCTTTTTCGTACACTGGCCCACGAATATCGTAGCGGAGCGAATCAAGGCGACTACTTTTTAAGATTTCCATGCAATATAAATGTTTATGTAGGGTAAGCTAAATTGGTTTGTTACCCCAGATTTTAATTGGATGGCAAATTTCTTAAAAAATCAAGGAATTCTACTTAGTTTCTTTGAAAAATATCGCTGAGAAGTCGATAAAAATGCTCTTTCGTTTAAAAAAAAGAGATTTAATTCCTATTCGCTCAATTCCAGAGGCTTAGTTATTAGATTATGGCTCTTGGATTAAATTGACTAATGCCTCTATAGCAGGGTTGAGCGTCTCCGTTTTATAACTTAGTCCCATTAAAACTTCTATGTCAGTTAGTAAAGAACCATCATCGTTATAGAGGTGTTTCAACAATACATTGCTGCCTAGAGGAATGTTGATATAAGAAGGAACGAACGCAAAGCCCACTTCTAAGGAAACTAACGAAAACATCAATTCGAGGCTATTCACGCTTTGTATCGTTGCCTGTTCTAGACTAAATCCACCCTTTCTCAAGCATAACTCTTCAATTTGCTCTTCCAATGGATTGATGGGCTTTGAAACATTGATGTATTTCTGGCCTCGCAGGTCAGACAAAGTAAGCAGTTCTTTGCCTACTAGTGGATGCGTTTTGGATAACGCAACAGCTAAATAACCTCGTTGATAAATTTTACTAGATAATCCTTGATGTTTATGAGGAAGAATGGTAACGGCTAAGTCAATATTCTCACTGAGAATTTCTTTTTCGATGTCAGTATGAAAGCTCAGTTCAACAACTCGAATCTCTATATCAGGAAAGGCATTTTTAAAGAGGGCTAATAATTCATAGCGTTTGAAAATGCCGAGACGGATGATTGTTTTGGGAGAGCCAATTCTTTTGGCTGTTTCAATGGCTTTCTCGCTGAGAACCAATATTTTTTTTGCTTCAATTAAGAACGCTTTGCCTGCCTCTGTCAGTTCTACTTTACGTTCTTTATGACGTTTAACAGCATCGAAGAGCTGAGTGCCAATTTCATTTTCGAGTAAGGAGATTTGCTGACTTAATGCTGATTGGGATACATACAGTATTTTGGCCGCATTGCTAAAGCTCAGTGCTTCTGCAACACCGATGAAGTATTTAAGTTGTCTCAGTTCCATTTGTGTGTGTCGTAATAAGTAATTCTAATGATGAAAGTCGAAAAAACAATAGGAATTTTATAAAAGAGTATGACTTATTATTATACTTTTCTGCAATTACCGCTACAAGTATTCGTTATGAGTATAAATACTTAATTGTTCTCTATTGAGCCTTCTTCGTTTCACTAGCTATTTAATTGGTGTTAATTTTTAATTTATAATTGGGTGTTTATGCTTAGTTAATATTGTATAATTTAATGACAATATCATACATTAAATAAGCAAAAGGGATGTTCTGTGTATGCAAACGAAAAGAAACAGTGCATAAAACTAGGTTATCACTATTTCTAATAATAAAAGTAGAAAATACTATACACATATTTGTGATTTACAGTGAGGTTTTTAGGAACAATCGCCTAAATTTACATCGTCATTGAAAATAATAGAGATTCCGTAGAATTAGTTTGGTTAAGCTACAGGCGTATTGGTTAAATTTCAGGCGTAAAAAGATCCCTTTTTCGTAATCCTTGCTAAGTTGTTTGAAAGCTTTATAAATTCCTGCGGAAATCGCTGGTGTAAATGCTTGCTTGTGCTTCTCATGTAATGTAAAATTTGCCTCCTCTTTCCTGCTAATTATAAATACTTATACGGTACTAGCTACTTGTATTTTGGAGTACGTCTCAGAATTTTAACGAAGTAATTTAAAAATATCATTACCTATTCTTTCATAGGTAAATGTGTGTAACGTGTATTAAACACGTTACACACATAATCAGCCTTTTATTGAAAGGTCGATTTCGATTTTGATTGACATATCTCGTCTATCATGTCCCCAAAGGGATTAGTCCTGACTAGCGTTGGGTAGGAGCGTACCGCCATATGCTCCTATTCGCTAATCAGGAAGATGTTTACTTGTATGCTACACTGGGGGCGGTTTGCCATTAGCATGTTATTTTGTGGTTTTTTGTTCTTGTGCTAAAACATGAGAAAAAATAGTGTGTCTAAACGATAAATTCATTTAGACACACACAGAGGTGCGTTTGAGAAAACGGGTTAACCTCTGTGAAAGGCTACATTCTCATAAATAAGACTGGGTGGCTGGGAACCATTTGGATAAAGGCAAAAGAGTCTTTCAGACAGTCTTGTTTAGGAGCAATGTACTTATATTACAGGCAGTTACGTATGGGAAGACTCCGCTGTTGGTAGTATAGGCAATAATGGGTATATCGTTGCTTAGTTGCAACCATATAAGTTAAGTAGTAGCAATGAGCGTTTACTATCAAATAATTTGAGGGAATTAACTGATAGTGACAAACAGAACTACTACTTAACTTTTAACCTAAAAAGACTTTTTAAAGAAAATAAAGATCGTATTAATAGAAGTAGTGTTGAAAGTCAGGTAAGATATTTCTTACTTGACTTTTTTGTGTTAGACTTATTCTAGCGATTGTTTGAATAGGAACGTAATGGAATCTTGGAGGGTTGGATAGCTCAGCTGAACAAAACTCGCTGCTCGAACATAGCGAATAAAAACATTACCTCTTAAGGAAGTATGAGGAGCTAGTGTCGTAGGCGTAAATTGTTGTTGTTGCCAAACACGTTCTTGCTGGCTTAACTTATCCATATTAGAGTAATAATTTTGATGGTCAATTATTCTTTTGAATGAGGCTGCTCGAATCATCGTTTCCCCAATTTCGATAGTTGTGTTGGCCCGTTTAAGTTCAGAATGCCTACCTGAAGAAGCTCCTGCTAAAATAGCAATAAGGCCACCTACCACTAATGCGGTATTCACTACATGGGCAGTGTGCAATTGTTTATTTTGTTTCTCAACAGCAAGGTGATTAGCCCAAAGCTCTTCTTGTGGGTCAATGCCATTGTATAGATACGTCTGGTTTGTTTGAAAATTCAATAAAGGATTTTGATAGGAGTCTAAAGGGACAGCAGTGAAGTTTTTTGGAGAAATCCTTAAGGCTTTGTCGCTATTATTGAAAATTTCAATATCAAAAACCATATATTTGTCGTAGCTTCCGTTATAGGAGGTCACAATCTTGATACTATCTCTTTCAGCCTTAACCACTTCTTTCCCGTCAAAATAAGCACTTTCGTCGGATATAGGATGTAAGTGTATGGTTTGTGCACACGAAAAAAGAAAAAAGCTGCAAAGTGTTAGAAAAGAAAAAAGTAAGAGTCGATTCATGGTTTTAGAACAGAGAATCCTGCTTGTTAATAAATTAGAGAAAAACGTTTCATGATAAGATAAAGGAAACTATTTAAGAGACATTTTATCCTGCAAATGCCCCTATTAGGAAATAAATTATACTAAATGAACTGGAATGCTACCTTCGGACAAACAGAGCTGTTATTTGTACTTTTCTTTGTAGGAATTTACCTGCTTTACCTTGTCCGAATTTACTGGATTGCTAGACGATTAAAAACAAAAACTCGTTCTAGTCTATTGAAAATTGTACTAAGAAGTAGTTATTTTGCCTTACTAATTATGGCCTTACTCAATCCATCGTTTGGCGATGTGGCAGGTACCATCAGAGCGGAAGGCCGAGAGCTAATGTTATTAATAGATGTTTCGAAATCGATGGATGCGTCTGATATTCAGCCTAGTAGGTTGGAAAAAGTAAAGTATGAAACTAAAAAGTTGATAGATCATTTTAGTTCCGACCGAATTGGACTAATTGTTTTTTCTGAAGAAGCCTACTTGATGTCGCCTTTAACATTTGATAGAAGTTCCATCGACTTGTTTGTACCCAAAATCAGTACCAAATTATTGGGGCATGGTGGTACTGATTTTAACCCGCCTTTGGAACTAGCTCTTAAGAAGTTGCTAAAAACCAAGTCAAATGACAAATCTAAAGTGATTATTTTGATTAGTGATGGCGAAAATTTTGGCAATTTAGATAGAAACCTACTAAGTCAAATTAGAAGAAATGGTATAAATTTGTTTTCTGTTGGTGTTGGCACTATCAAAGGGGCTACCTTAAAGCAGGGGAATGGCTTTAAAAAAGATGCAGATGGCAATGTTGTTGTTTCTAAGTTAGAAAGTAACAACTTGCGGAGAATAGCCATTGAAACCAATGGAGCCTATGTAGAATTAAGTGATGTGTCTGCTAGTTTTGCAGGGCTCATTGAACAGGTAGAGCAAATTTCCGCTAACTTAATTGACCAACGACAGGTAAATGTTACGGCCAATAAATACATGTACTTTTTATTCGTGGCATTGTTTCTTATCGGTTTAGATGTTTTCTTTACTATCCGAACGTTTCGTTTATAGGGCATAAAAAAGGGATAAGTGTTGATTCCATGCTAACTTTACAGTATTCACCGTCCAAAATCATTTTCTAATTGAGCTATTTTATCTTTTACATATTCTTTTGGATTTTTGATAATGGTTCATTTTCGAGAGTAAATGAGCGTAATCATGCTCTTGTGCAAGCTCAAAGATCATTCCGCTTACAGGAATACGAAGAAGCAGCTAAGAACTATGAGATAATGCTGAAAAACTCTTATTTCCCTCCCGAAGAGGTAGTTCAAAATTATGCTCAAACATTATTTTTAGCGAAAGATACCTTAAATGCTAAAAAAAAATATTTACAATTAGTAGCTTTGCAAAAAACAGCTGCTGCTTCCACTACTTATTCGCAATTAGGCTTGTTGGCTTGCTGGGAAAAAGACTCTGGACAAGCACTGACGTTGTTTCGTCAAGCCTTGAAGATTAATCCCGAAAATGAAATTGCTCGGTTTAATTATGAATTGCTGAGAACGCTCTATAATCCAAAGGCTCCGAAACAGCAAGAAAAACAAAATCCTAAAAATCAAACGACACCTCCACCGCCCAAGAACGATGAACAAGCGATAAACCCCGAAAAAAGCGAGGAAAAACGCCGACTTTTAAAAACGCTAAAGAACTACGGACTGTCTTTAGAAGGAGCAATGATGATTTTGGATGGAATGAAAAATAGTGAAATACAATATATTCAACAAGGACATATACATACTAAAAATAAATCATCCGTCTTGAAACAAGATTGGTAATGATTCGAACTTAAATCAACCCTAAATATTTTAAAATTAACCACCCAAAGTATCAAATATGCAAAATGAAGTTTATATCGTGTCGGCTGTAAGAACTCCGATTGGAAATTCGGGAGGAGTATTGTCTAGTCTATCAGCCACTCAGCTTGGAAGTATTGCCATTAAAGGTGCTATTGAAAAAATTGGTCTAAAACCTGAATTAGTTGACGAAGTATATATGGGTAATGTGCTGTCTGCAAATGTAGGGCAAGGCCCTGCTCGTATTGCTGCACTAGGTGCAGGTTTGCCTGTTGCCACTCGTTGTACGACCATCAACAAAGTGTGTGCATCGGGAGCAAAAGCAATTATGTTGGCTGCACAAAGTATTATGCTTGGCTTGGCGGATGTAGTAGTTGCTGGTGGTATGGAAAGTATGTCTAATACTCCTTTTTACGTACCCAATGCTCGCTTTGGATATAAATATGGTTCTGCAGCTTTAGTAGATGGAATCGAAAAAGATGGTTTGCATGATGCTTTTGATAATTTACCAATGGGCGTTTTTGCTGACCGTACAGCTCGTAAATATGGCATATCTCGTGAAGATCAAGATAAATTTGCTATTGACTCTTATAAAAGAGCTGAATATGCTACAGAAGATGGGTTCTTTGATGATGAAATAATTCCAGTAGAAGTTCAAACAAAAAAAGGTTCCGTAACTGTTCACGAGGACGAAGAATATAAAAATCTTAAAGTAGATAAAGTAGCTAACTTAAAGCCTGCTTTCGAAAAAAGAGGTACTGTCACAGCAGCGAACTCTTCTAATTTAAGTGATGGTGCATCGGCATTGATCTTAATGTCAGCTAAAAAAGCTAATAAATTAGGAATTAAGCCATTAGCAAAAATTGTAGGTTTTGCAGATGCAGAACAAGAACCTGAATGGTTTGCTACCGCTCCTGTATTGGCGATGCCTAAAGCCTTGAAAATGGCAGGGTTCATTAAAGAAGAAGTTGATTATTTCGAGGTAAACGAAGCATTTGCCGTGGTGCCACTAGCCTTTGAAAAAATGTTGGATATTCCGCATAGTAAAGTAAATGTATTTGGTGGTGCGGTAGCGTTAGGACATCCATTAGGGTCGTCGGGCTCTCGAATTGTTACTACCTTGATTAATGTCTTAAAACAAAAAGGAGGCCGTGTCGGTGCCGCTGCTGTGTGTAATGGCGGAGGTGGTGCGTCGGCCATTGTGATAGAAAGAATGTAACAACATCCCCTCAGCCCCAAGGGGAACTTTACCTTTATGCTCTCTCTATGGGGTTGAGAGCTACAACAATGAACATAATAAAAGACACCCAATTTAATTTCCCGAATCAAACTAATTTCTATAAAGGAAAGGTACGTGATGTATATTCGTTTGAGAATTTGTTAGTCATGGTGGCATCTGACCGAATTTCGGCTTTTGATGTGGTTTTGCCTCGTGCTATCCCTTACAAAGGACAAGTCTTGAATCAAATTGCTGCCCATTTCTTAACAGCAACGAAAGAAATTGTTCCCAACTGGTTAGTCGCTGTGCCAGACCCTAATGTTAGCGTTGGATTAAAATGCGAAACTTATCCTGTAGAAATGGTTGTTAGAGGATACCTTGCTGGTCATGCTTGGCGTACTTACAAAGCGGGAGGTCGCTTGCTTTGTGGCGTAACACTACCAGAAGGATTGAAGGAAAATGACAAGTTACCTCAACCAATTATCACCCCTACAACCAAAGCTCACGAAGGACACGATGAAGATATTTCTCGTGAAGAAATCTTAAAGCAAGGTTTAGTTTCGGAAGCTGAATATGTAGAACTGGAGAAATACACGCTTGCTCTTTTTGCGAGTGGTACTGAAATGGCTGCTCAACAAGGCTTGATTTTGGTGGATACAAAATACGAATTTGGTAAAGTGAATGGTCAAATCACCTTGATTGACGAAATTCATACGCCAGATTCTTCTCGTTATTTCTATGCAGAGGGCTATGCTGAACGTCAGGCAGCTGGTGAACCCCAGAAACAGCTTTCTAAAGAGTTTGTGAGAGAATGGCTTATCGCTAATGGTTTCCAAGGAAAAGATGGACAACAAGTACCTGAAATGTCGGATGAATGGGTAACCCAAATTTCTGAACGTTACATCGAACTTTTTGAAAAAGTTACTGGGATGACTTTCGTGAAAGACGAATCGGATGATGTACTTGCACGAGTGGAAAATAACGTAACCAATTTTTTGAACCAACAATAGTATAAAGCTCTTAATCTGTTTCGGGTATCTATGTTTAACCAGCATAGCTATGTGAAACTCCTTAATTTCTAACTTATGGAATTTAAAGTTGAAAAAAATGAGCAATATGCGCTCATTTCAATCAAGGATACTGCATTGACGCAGGAAAACTACGAGGACTTTGAAAAACTCGTTCGTAATTTATTTCGTATAGATTATACGAATATGATTGTTGATTTTGCCTCAGTTGATACCCTCGACGGATATGGCGTTTCTGTAATCAGAAAAGCACATAAAATTTGTGCAAATGAATTGGGTCTGTTGGTGATTGTTACTAAAAACGATGAGATTATCGACCAATTGGATGCCGCTAAAATTGAAGATTTAACCATTTTGCCAACCGTAGAGGAGGCAGTAGATGCTGTCTATTTGAACGATTTAGAAAACGATTTCCAGTCGGAAGATGATGACGAATTTGGTGGGAGCGAGTTTGAAGGTGGTACAGATGATGATTATTAATTAAAACCCGCTTGTTTTAGGGAATAATTAAGGATATTATGTATATTTAGGTCAGTGGCAACACTGACTTTTTTTGTATTCATTTATTAACCAGAGATAGTTTTGAGTTTTCAATTAACCATTTTAGGAACAGGTTCTGCTTCGCCTGTTTTGACACGAAACCCAACTGCTCATCATTTATCGATTGAACAAGATGGATATTTGATTGACTGCGGCGAAGGAACTCAGATGCAGTTTATGCGGTATAAAGTACGCTCAATGCGACTGAAATATATATTTATTACCCACTTACATGGTGACCACTATTTTGGACTTATTGGCTTACTTTCGACGATGAATATGCACCGTCGAATGGATGATTTGTGGATTTTTGGCCCTAAAGGGCTTGCCGAAATTATTACCGTTCAATTAAAGTATTCTGAATCAGTCTTAAATTTTAAAATTCATTTTACAGAAACCAATCCAACTGAATCTTATTTGCTTTTTGAAAATGATTATGTGACTGTTACGACAATTCCCCTAATTCACCGAGTACCTTGTTGTGGCTTCTTGATTCGTGAAAAAACTAAAAAACGTAAAATAATTAAGGAAAAAATGCCGAAAGGCTTAACCTTTAAGGATATTAAACAGCTGAAAAATGGGGAAGATGTATTAGACGAATCAGGAGAGGTGAAGTATGCGAATAAAGACTACACGATTCCTGCTAACCGAACATTTTCGTATGCTTTCTGTTCTGATACCTTATATACAGAAAGCGTTATTGATATTATTAAACAAGTAGATTTGCTCTATCACGAAGCTACTTTCTTGGATGAGCTGCGTCCTCGTGCCGCTGAAACGCAGCATAGTACTGCGGCTCAAGCAGCCATGATTGCCAAAAAAGCAAAAGTGAAAAAATTAGTAATTGGGCATTACTCTTCTCGTTATAAAACGTTACAAGCACATTTAGAAGAAGCTACTGCTATTTTTCCGAATACAGATGTCGCCATTGAAGGGAATTCATACAATATTCGAGAGTTATAACAGCTAGCGGAGGAGAGTTAACCATCCTTTAAACTGGCGACTCGTAAAATTGATGATGTAGAAATAGTCGCCTGTTGCACTATTTTCCCCATACCATTTAAAATTACGATTGCTGGTTTCGTAAATGACATCACCCCAACGGTTAACCACTTGGAAGTTCTTAAAATGCTCGAAGCAGTTGTCTTCGGGCAAATCAGGAATGCTGAAGTAATCATTTTTGCCATCGTCATTAGGAGTAAAGATGTTGGCGGGCTTAAAAGAAAAGTCCATCGTTTTATTCTTGATTGTAATTGATACCGTAGTGGTATCCATATTATTGGTGCCACACGAGTTATCCTGTACAACAAACTGAATGGCAAAAGTTTTGCTTTCTTTACCTTCTAACAACTCACAAGTTGGTAGCCATGTAAAAGGGGAACGTAAGTTTACTTTCCCTGTCAGATTATTCCAACCCATTCCCACTGCTTTTAAATCAAAGCCTTGGGGTACTGCATACAAGTTTAATAAATCATTTAGGTCTGTATCTTCTCCAATGACATCAAAATTAATGCTGGTATTCCCACTAGAAAGCGTATAGTCTATGCTTCTTTTGCTAAGAGTTGTACTGATTTTAGGTCGTTTATTTTCTTTATCTACCACTTTCAATCGAATCGTAATCGTGTCTGTTAGGGTTCTACCACAGCGTTCTTCCGACACGACAAAGTCAATGAGATAGTCTTCCTTGCGGATGGCAGCACAGGTTGGTGTCCACGTAAAAGGAGAGGTGACTTTTCCAATTCCTGTGGCACTACTAAAGCTCATTCCTACCTGACTCAGTGAGAAACCCCGCCCTGTAGCACTTATTTTGACCGTATTTTTCAGAGAATCACTTCCTAAGACGTTAAATCCAATCTTAGTACCAACAGTTACCGTAGCACTTGTAGCTCCTAAATCGGTGCTAATATGAGGTAGTGCCAGTGGGTCTGGTTCTACTAAAACACTTATTCTTAGCGTATCTGTTAGGGCTTGAGGACAGCCATCATCAGAGGTAATGACATCAAAAATTAAGGGTTTATTGTCCCAGCTAACATTACATTCATTGAAGCATACGCTAGTTTTTAGGGTATCATTTATTGTCTTAATGTTGAGAGTTGCAGGAGAAACCTTAAAGGTAGAATCACTAAAATTGACAGGTTTCAATTTTATGGAAATATTTTGGCCTGCGTTTTTATCTGTTGAAAAGAGAGCAATACATTTGGGGGTTTGTGTATGTTTAATCGTGATAATCTGCCCTTTTTGATAATTGGTACTTTTGCCCTGTTCTCTAGCCACAGTCACAGGGGTGTCGTTGGATAAGCAATCAATGACCTTCAATTGATAATCTCTTCGGACGCTACCTATTTTTTTCCCTTTTCGGTATTCGTCCACCTGAACGCAAAATACATAAAGACCAATCGTGTTGGCAGTTACCGTTAAGAGTCCCGTTTTAGGATTTACTTTCAAGGGAGAAGAACCTGGAATAACGTTATCAAGCGAGATTCCACTAATCCATTTCACCAGCGGGTAGTCACTA
>JALRIJ010000369.1 GCA_023255485.1 Flectobacillus sp. | reverse complement strand
AAAAGCATATCAAAGATGCCGTGAATGCCATTGAATTTGAGCTTCCTGTGGACAAAGAATTTTTCGATTCGGTTTCGGAAGGGACAGAACTCGTTGATAAGTTTCGTTTCGGCTCAATGGTTCTATACGGTAGTTTTGGCGATTGGGAAATGACGGTTAAAGATAAAGAGGTGCGTGAGCAATAATTGTAAGGAATGACTACACCAACGTCCAGATATGTATAAATTAGCGTTCATTATTCCCTTTTTACTTTTGGGATGTGGTTCGGATAAGGGAAATATTTCAAAATCAGACACAACAGACATCTTGAACAAAGCTCTAAATAACTCGTTGTTAAACAATTCATTACCAGCTTATTTTTCCAAACAAACACTCAAGATAATTAGAAGTCCATTCTTAAAAGACGACCACCCATGCTATAAAAATGGGAAGCAAGTTGTCTATGTTAACATCGACTCTTCTGATTCAAAATTAAGTGACTGGCGAAATCCGAAATTCTATGCCAAACTTGATGAATTTACAATTATGTCGAGTGATAAAGCGAAACTATCTTTGACATTCAGAAGCACGGGACAATGGTTTTTAATAGAACTTAGAAAAAGCTGTGGAGTTTGGACTTTATCTTCCTTTAAAGAAAATCAACTTTAATTTAACCTTGATATTATGAAACTTCTAAAGCCTTCAGTCAGTATTATTGGACTCATCGTGTTGTTTATCACTTACCTCTATTTAGAAAGTCGAAACGTCATTAAGCTTGAAGGAACAGGTAATTGTACAGCTATCGACTCTGTTCTGTTTAAAAAACTAGCCGATTTAGTAAATAAAGATGAATTTAATAGAGATTATTATGAAATTGTTTACTACGGTCATCATCAAGGATGTTATTCGTATGTATTGAATTACAACACTGAATATCAAATACTAAGTTTAAGTAATGATCCTTGCAGTGGTTTCTTTGGAAGATGCAAAATACCTCCTCAAGAACTATCGAAAATTCATACGAACAAGGTTAATATAAATGAGTTTTTCCAACATTATGAATCTTATGAAAAGTATATTGATGACGAATTACCTACACAAGGGTGTTCTTTTAGTACAATTGATTTACTCAAATTGTTACTTGACTATATGAAGCTTTTTTTTCAGCCTTAAATTCATTTTTGACACTGTACATGAAAACTATTTTACGCACCCTCCTCCTTCTAATTCTTAGCCTTCACATTCACGCACAAAACGATGTAAGCATTACCAAAGACATCGTATATGCCGAAGCAGAAGATAAAAAATTGGCACTTGATTTGTATCTTCCCAAAGTTCCGAAAAAGCCTTATTTGGTGGTTTGGATTCATGGAGGTGCTTGGCTTTCGGGTAGTAAAGAAAATCCTCCGTTGGGTTTAGTGGCTCTTGGCTATGCCTTGGCAAGTGTTGATTTTCACGCCAGTACCGAAAAGCCCTTCCCTGCAAATGTACACGATATTAAAGCGGCTATTCGTTTTCTGAGAGCCAATGCCAACACGTATGGTTATCAGTCGGATAAAATAATTGTCTGGGGAAGTTCGTCAGGAGGACATTTGGCGGCTCTAGTTGCCACCTCTAATGGAAATACCACTTTGGAAGGAACGCTAGGCAACTTTAAAAATACGTCTTCTTCGGTGCAGGCTTGTCTTGATTTTTATGGCCCAACTAATTTTTTAACCATTCTCAATCAATCGACTCCTCACGGATTAAATGTGCGTTTACCTGCTTTAGCTATTCTATTAGGAAAACCTTTGGAACAAGTAACAGAACTGGCAAAGTTGGCAAGTCCAGTCTATCAAGTGGATGAACAAGACCCTCCGCTGTTGATCGTACATGGAGAGCAAGACATTCAAGTTCCTATTAACCAATCTATTGAGTTGATGACAGCCTATAAAAGAAAACAACTAGCGGTACAACTGGAGTTTATCCCCAATGCAGGACATTCAGACCCTGCTTATGCTAAAAAGGAGTTGATGGACAAAATAGATGCTTTTCTAAAAGCAAACGGGTTCTAATAAAGCTTTTTAAATATCTATAAAAGGTAGCGTTTAGAGTTTAAGAGTAAATAAACACCAATTATCAAGTGTAATTGATGAGTTACGGTAGTCAACCTTTTGAAGGCTGACTACCGTGTCTGCTAAACAACTTTTGACAGTTCACATAGCTCCCTTATTATTAAATTAAACCTTCCAGTAACCAAAGTAACTGTTCTACTTCTATCGTACCATTCACTTTTAAATGAGCCTGATTATAATACTGTAACCTCGACTCATAACGTTGGGTAAGGTCGGCAACGAGATTATCCCAAGAGGTATTTTTATTAATTAACGGTCGATTATTGCCGCTTGATGCTGCTATGCGTTTGGCTAATTCTTCTGGACCAACATTCAAAAAAATACTTGTTCCATGAGCATTAATGTAGGAAATTCCTTCATGAAAACAAGGAGCTCCACCACCTGTGGCAATCACCAATTTGGTACTGGGTTCGATACTTTTTAGTACTTTACTTTCAACTTCTCGGAAATAAGCTTCTCCTTTTAGTTTAAAAATCTCGGGAACAGTCATCAATTCTCGTTGCTGAATAATATCGTCCATATCCACAAAGGTATAACCGATTGATTTGGCTAACTGTTTTCCCAAGGTTGTTTTCCCTGAGGAGGGCATTCCTACTAAAAAAATGTTTTTCATGCTTATTTTTTCAAATCTTCTAATACTTCTTCTTGACTAGGTAAACTAGCATACGACCATTTTCCTTTTACGACACCGTCT
>JALRIJ010000368.1 GCA_023255485.1 Flectobacillus sp. | reverse complement strand
TGTCTCTTCTTAATACCCTATCTGCATCTAAAACTTAGCCCCATTTTTACTCCAACGTTGTAAACATTGGTTTGGATAAGGCTGTTTTTATCGCTAATACTATTTAATGAATAAGATGCTATGGGCTCAATGGTAATGAAATAATTTGGGTTGATGGTATGCTGAAAACCTGCCGAAGCATTGATAAAAACGTTTGTTTTTTTGTTCTCGGGGTCATACATAATTTGCGGCCCTAAGCTTAGAAAATAGCGATTGCGGTCGCTCGTGCGAATAAACTTCTGAAAGTCAGCTTTAATGCCCAGCATTTGCATCGTTTTGCTTTCCACTTTGGTAGCTAAAATAGTTTCAATCGCAGTAGACGTTTTACTGTTATTGACTAACACCTCATCGGTTGTTACCTGATACTGAACCCACTGCTGCATGTTTAGGTACGATAATCCACCTCTAAGATAAAAGTCTTTACGGATTGGATGATTTATGCCTAGTTCTACCGCAAAGCCACTACGCTCTGCATTAAATAAGCTGTTTTTCTGTAGTTTTTGAACGTCTTTATTAGTGACCGTGAAAATACGGTATGTCTGAATAGGGGTGATACTCAAACTTAAAAAATGCTCTTTACGCACTGGTTTCGGACTTTGGGGTACACTAATGCTGTGCAGCAGGGGTAATGCCATAGCTGTTTGAGCAAAGAAAAGCTGTTTTTCTGACAGTTCTTCTAAATCCATGGGCTTTGAGACTTGATTTTCTACAGCAACAGGGCTCGAATTAGCCATATCATTAGCAGTTGATAACGAATTTGTCCCCAGTGATTTGCCTTTTTCTAGGGGAGTCCTTACACGAATTGAGCTGGCTGCTGGGGTTACTGCAACCGATTGATTCGTTTGTATTGTTTGATTAACAGTATGTATACTGATTTTAGGACTCACTTTTTGACGACTTACTACTGCTTGACGATACCCTTTCCCGGCTATTGGTTTCGAGTAGTTTATCGTATGAATAGTGGCTACTTCTTTAGCAGATATTATTGATGACTTTTCGTCGAGTGTCCTTACTTGTTCTTTTGCTTGGATAGGCAAAAGGTTGCTTACCATGTCAGTTTTACGGCTGCTCATAGCTGTGATGAAGGTTGTTTCGTTGCCATTTACTGGACTGATATGCTGGATGAATAGACTCCCTCCTAGTAGTAGCAACCCCACTATAGGTAGAAACCATCGTCTAATCAATCCCCCAATACCCGCTTTAGGCGGCTGAATTGCCTGCTGAATCGTGTGCCACGTTTGTTCAGAAGGCTCAGGTTCCCAATCCGAGAAGGTATCTTGGAGTAAGTTCTTGAGTATGTCTTTTTCTGGATTTTCCATTGTATGCTTCCTTACGAATTAAGCAACTCGTGTTGTTTGTTCCTGATAACCTAGCTTGAGTAATGTTGTTTTTAAGATTTCACGTGCTCGTGATAATTGTGATTTAGATGTTCCTTCCGAAATCTGAAGCATATCCGCAATTTCAGCGTGCGTATATCCGTCGATTAAGGAGAGATTGATAATCATACGATAGCCGTTGGGTAAGGCATTGATACTCCTTAGAATTTGTTCTCGACTAAGACTCGAAAAAATGTTTTCTTCGTTTGATTCTTCCGTGAGACCTTCATAGCTTACTTGTTCTCTTTCATGGAGGGTCGTTCGGTAATTATCAATAGCCGTGCGAATGACCGACGATTTTACCCAGTGGTTAACCGACTCTATTTTTTCTAGTTGATGAAGGTTTTTAAATATTTTGATGATGGCTTCTTGAAATATATCTTCGGCTTCGGCTTCCGTGCGAGCGTAACGCCTACAAATGCCTAATAACCGCCCCTTATATAGATTATAAAAGGCGGTTTGGGCTTTGGAGTCATTGCGTTTACAAGCAAGGACTAATTCAATTTCGTTGCTCAGCATTTAGTAGGTCAAGGGTAATAACTCTTGTAAAACAAAGTAGAGATGTCTTCTCTTGGATTTATTAACAAAGCAATGATTACATTTTATAGTTGAAAATTAAATTACCGTCCTTATCAAAGCGGACGGCGTATGTGCTGGTTCCTTGTTTTACTTCTAACTGATAATGATTTACCTTATCACTTGTTTGATTGACATCTTTTTGATAATAAGGTTCATAAACAGCCCTAATCGTATTGAGTGACCAAGTGGTAAAGAGAGCATTTAAGTCTGCTTTAAATGAAACAGGTAAATCGTTTTCTGTTAAAGTCGCCATTTTGATAACTGCAAGGTTGTCTTGAATTCCCTCCTCATCTATGAGTAAATATAAATCTTTATCTCCTTTTTTAACAGCAATGTAGTGGGTTTTGTTTTTCCCAAACGACTGTTCAGAGACGGCATAATCCACGAGTGTTCCTGGAAGATAATTCTTTAGATAGTTGCTAGCATCGGTGGGTAAGCTATTTTTGGATAGGATACTGTACGAAATTTCATTTTCGATAGCACTACTTCTTTGAAGAATGTCTCCTGTTGCGGACAAAATGATTTCGGCAGATTGAGCATTTCCGTTAACTAATGTTCTGAAGCGCAAGAGAAGCTGATACCCGCCATTGCTCAATTTATAAAGAATAATACTGGCGGAGTTGAGTGGATTGGCAGTGAAAAATTGGCGAACCGTTGTAGGAATATTGGTATCATACGCAATAACTTCTGTGCTAGAAAATAGAATTCCTGTGACGTTGGCAGGATAAATTATTTCTTCTTTAACAAAGTTATTGAGCGTATCGTAGTATAGGTTCATACTGTTGCCATCGCTTGTTTGGATGGTTAGTTTGTAG
>JALRIJ010000367.1 GCA_023255485.1 Flectobacillus sp. | reverse complement strand
ACATAGCTGTACTGCAACGTACCACTCGTTTTCTTGTATTGTACTCGAAGTCCATTTCTACTAATCCAACGTGGTAAGGTCTCCAAACGATTGCCATCAATCCGTTTATTCTCTCCATTTACCACGACATTTCCCTTCTGATAATATCCCTCAAAATAGGACGTTGCCGTAAAAACAGACACACGAGCCTGACGAGTCGTTAAGGCATTTACTTCGGTATATAGTTCTATCCCATTGGAGAAAGTATTTCCGACATTGGTTTTATACACATAGTTTTGTCCGTTTTGGTTAGGCAATACCAAACTCCCGATTCGGTTATTATATTGAATTTGGAAGTAAGTTAAATCAACATGAATATTATCGGCTAATGTTCCACTTATGCCTATTTCGGCATTATAACCCAACGCATCTTTTAAATTAGCATCGCTTACTTCTAAGGCATTGGTAGGAATAATATCCGAGAAAATCACAGGACGGTAAGCTTCTGCCCAACCCATATAAGCCCGAAGGGTTGGCGAAATTTTATACTGAGCATTCACTCCCAATAAGGTAAAAGCGTGTTCAATCTTGTTAGGTACATTCACAGGAGCTAAATAACTAATTGTTCCCGACATCGTGGTTGAACCTTTTTCTACTCGAAAGGCTGGAGAGATACTTAACTTCGGAGTCAAGTAGAGTAAGTTTTCGATAAAAAAGGCGACGTTTTGGGTTTTGTAATGTAAATCTCTCCCAAAATCTCCCGTAATAGCAAGGTCATAATCTGAGCCTGTTGTTCCTTTGCCCAATTGTCGTCGGTGCAAGTCGTTGTTAACATAACGTAAACCTGTCACCAAAACACTAGCGAAATTACCCAATGTATAGTTCTTTTGTAAGCGTAACTCCGAGGAATAGCTATTGAAGTTATCAATATCCACCTGACGATTTTTCGTAAGGTCTTCGACTACATTCGCCAAAGCGATTAATTGAACACTGCTTCTATTTCCTAAAACAGCCGAATTTGTCCAATTTAAGGTAGTTGATTTGTTGATTTTCCAGTCAAACGATAGCGATGGCACGTAAATATCTGGACTAAAATAGTTCCGACTTCTTGTTGATTGTCGTGGGTCTGCATAAAACTGAGCATCTGTCTGAGGGCCAGGCGAATGAAAAAGATACGTACTTCGCCCTAGTTCTGCTTTTAGACTCATGCGTGGATTGAATGAATAGGATAAACTCGCAAACTGAGACTCCGCATTAGAACTCGCATTTTTCCGATAACCATCTGATACTCTTTTTTGGTAATAAGCATAATATCGCCACTTTCCCGAACTCCCACTAAGGGCATTATACGAACTAAATAAGCCATAAGACCCCACGGAGTTGATACTCTCAAAACTAACTTTCTTAGTCGTGTCAGCTTGTTTGGTGATGTAGTTAATCATCCCTCCAAACTGCGAACCGTATTGTAAGGAAGCCGTTCCTCTAATGATTTCTATCCGATGAATCGACTCTAAGGGTGCTGAATAATGACTAGCTGGATAGCCATAAATATCGGAATTGGTCATGATACCATTTTGACGAACATTATATTCCCAGCTTCGGTGGGGGTCTAAGCCACGGGTGGCAATGTTCAACTGGTTACCTGAGCCATCCATATCATAAACAAAAGCTCCTGCAATTTTTGCAAAAACTTGTCTGCCTGTTTTTTCAGAAAGATTGGCATCTAAATTTTGTACCGCAATCACTTCGTTTTTCTTTCCTGCCACCAAATACAATTTATGTACGTCCGATAATTGCTTGATGGATGACTCATTAGCTCGATAGCCCTGAACGGTAATATCGTCTAACATTTTTGATTTAATGGTATCAACAGGTACTTGAGCGATACTCGAAAAACTGATTAAAATAGCTATAATTATTTTCATTGAATTGCTGATTAAAACGCAAGCACTGCATCAGAGCTTGTGTAAAAATTAAAAGCTTATGAGCGACCGTCGCTCGGATTAAAGCCCCAAATAGATCTATTATTGGATATGTTTCAATCCGTAAAAACTAATAGCAAGGATATTAAGTACCACGACATATTTAACCACACAGATACATAGAAAACATAGCTTTATAAAAAATTGATAATCAATAATTTACAACCACTACACTCCTAGATGATTCTTAAAATAAATGTGTCTGATTACTTAAATCCAACATTCATCATTCAAAATTTTGCATTATTACTGAATGATTGCCTATCGCCAATCCTCTGTTCGATAAATCGTGAAAGCCGAAGCAATTAGCACAACATTTTTAACAATGTATTGCCCCGAAAGACTCAAGGCAAAACAGCATTGCCATGTTTCGTTGGGCATTAGTAAAAGTGGTAAAAAAGTCGTCGCCATCTGACAACAAAATAGGAAAAAGGCAATTTTAGTAAAACGTGGAAAAAGCCATGCAATCCCAATAAGACATTCTAAAACACCTAGTAAAGGAATGAATTGATGGATACTTACAAGAGGAGCAATTGTTAATTGATGCAGTTTTGTAACAATTTGCTCCGCAGGTGATTTGCCCCAAATTTTGAGAAAACCAAACCAAAAGAATACGGTAAATAGTGCAAGGCGATTCGCCCATAAAATACTTGTTTTTCTATAGTGTGTTCTAGCGATATTCATCTACAAAAGGATTAACGTTCCTGCGAAACACAGGAAAACTTGGAATAATCAAGAAAAGGGGTTCTCTTTTGCTTCTTTATGAGTTCCTAAACAAGCAAAACCTCCGCTTTTGAAAAGGGAGTAAGAAAACCTTCGAATCAAGTTCGTAGGTATAAGCTATTGGTT
>JALRIJ010000366.1 GCA_023255485.1 Flectobacillus sp. | reverse complement strand
AAATTAGGTGATTTTGTATGTGTAAAGGTAAGTATTTTTTTTACGAAAGTCAAGTAGGGGAACAGTCGTCAAAATTATGGGCTTCCTCGTCAAAACATATCTTGAAAACCTTCTGCTTTTTCTGTTATTTATTAAAAAAAAATCGTACCTTTGCCGAAAATTACAAATCAGAAAATTAGAGAACAGAAGCATTTGAAATAGCGTTTTTGGTATTCTCAAGCGTGTTTTAGTGTGTTCATTCTCTCAATAAGATGGCTTCCATAAATCAAGTAAAAATTTTCTCAGGTTCAGGCTCTCGTTATTTAGCAACTGAAATTGCTAAATATTACGGTAAAGAGTTAGGTTCAACAACCGTACAAACATTTGCAGATGGTGAAATGTCACCAAGTTTTGACGAATCTGTTCGTGGATGTGATGTGTTTTTAATTCAGTCAACATTTCCACCAGCAGATAATTTGTTGGAGTTGTTGTTATTAATTGACGCAGCACGTCGTGCTTCTGCACACTACGTAACAGTTGTAATTCCGTATTTTGGTTATTCTCGTCAGGATCGTAAAGATAAGCCAAGAGTAGGTATCGGTGCGAAGTTGATTGCTAACCTTTTAACAGCGGCTGGTGCAGATCGTTTGATGGCTGTCGATCTTCACACATCACAAATCCAAGGTTTCTTTGATTTTCCAGTAGATCACTTAGAGGGAGCTGCAATCTTTGTCCCTTATTTACGTTCATTAGGTTCTAGTAATTTACTATTTGCTTCTCCCGATGTGGGTGGTGTGGTTCGTACTCGTAATGTTGCCAAATTTTTCAATGCAGAAATGGTAATTTGTGACAAACACCGTAAGCGAGCGAATGAAGTTGCTTCAATGCAATTAATTGGTGATGTAACAGGTGCCGATGTTGTATTAGTCGATGACTTAATTGATACAGGGGGAACGATGTGTAAAGCTGCTCAATTAATCATGGACAAAGGTGCAAAATCAGTAAGAGCAATCGTAACACACGGTATCTTATCTGGTAATGCGTATGAGAATATCAACAACTCTGTTTTATCTGAATTAGTGATTACAGACACAATTCCGATGAAACAAGAATGTGAAAAAATTAAGGTTCTTTCTGTAGCAGAGTTATTTGCTAAAGCAATCGGAAGAATCCGTGATCACGAGTCTATCAGTTCATTATTCATAAAACAATAAGTAACCTGTCGTTCTTATTGTCATTTTATTTTAACCTGTTAGCGGAAGATAGCAAAAGGCGAAAGGCCGTTAACATAATATCACTCAAATGAGAAAGATTGAAATTGTAGGGTACAAAAGAGAGACCCTTGGTACAAAATCAGCAAAAGATTTACGTAATGCGTCATTAGCTCCATGTGTTTTATACGGTGGAGAAAAAACTGTACACTTTGCTGTACCAATGATTTTATTCCGTGATTTACTTTACACTCCAGAGGTTTCTGAAGTAGAATTAAATATCGAAGGTGAAATTCACCGTGCAATCGTTCAAGATTCACAATTCCACCCAGTATCTGAATTGATCTTAAACGTTGACTTCTTAGAAATCGTTGACGGAAAAGCAATCAAAATTGATGTTCCTGTTAAAATCATCGGAGATTCTCCAGGTGTTCGTAAAGGGGGTAAAATGGTTCAAAAGTTACGTAAAGTAACGTTGAAAGGTTTAGCTGAAAACATCCCAGATTTCGTTGAAGCTGACATTACTGGTTTAGATTTAGGTCAAACGGTTAAAGTTTCTAAATTATCAGTAGAAAACGTTGAGATTTTAAATAGCTTGTCAAACCCAGTGGCAACTATCGATATCCCACGTGCATTGAGAGGAAAAATCAACTCTTAATTTTTAGGTTATCCAACCAAAAGTTAACTGATAGCTATAAAAAGCCCATTTTCGTTTCCGAAAATGGGCTTTTTGATTTTAGTAAGTACAACCTGTAATATGAAGTGTTATTTGCCCTGTGTTGCTATGGAATTGTTGGGGAGCCTGTATCTCAATGGCTTGCTCTGAAGTAAGCCTGAGCTGATTTAATTCGATAGTACCATGCGATAGACTTTGTAGCCCCTCAGATTGATAAGCCCCATTAAGTAAGTTTCCTCTTAAATTAAGAAGGGGAGGGCAAGGATTATTTTTGTACTCAGGACTTTGCTTTTGGATGAGCCAAGAACTAGCGTTAAGGTCTTTGCCAGAACTAATAGGAGAAGATGTATTCACCGAATAGCTTTTGGTACTGTCTGCAAAGGTGGAAATAAAGCTGTTGGTATTATTCCAGACCAAAGCACTCACCGCATTGGCTGCATGGTTTTGGTTTGCTGCTCCATATTGAAGATAAGCTTTGAGTGTTCCTGTGCTTGGCTGTCCTTTGTAAAGTGCTAATTCTCCAACAGAGCTACTAATTGTTGATACAGGAAGGATGACGTATTCGGCCGAGTCTAACGATAAATCTCCGTTTAAAGGACTAAGTGTCGCAATAGAGGTATTGTTAGTTCCATTGGCTAACCAATAGGTCGATAAGTCGATGGTTGGATTAGCTGGATTATAAAGTTCTACCCATTTTTGAGATGGAGAAACCTCATTGATATATACTTTCTCCTCGACAGGTATGCTATACGTAATAGTCAAGGTTGGTTTGGGGTAAATGGTTTCTTCACGAGAAGAGAAGCGTTTGGCAGAACCATTCGTATTTTCTTCTCCAATTAAAATCCAGCCAAAGTTACTAGACGGATTTTCTTTCCATAACTTAACATCATTGAGCATTTCTGTACTTGACCATACGGCATATTGTAATATATAAGGGTCATAATGGACACTTGTTGATGCGGA
>JALRIJ010000365.1 GCA_023255485.1 Flectobacillus sp. | reverse complement strand
AGCGGCTTTCAATAAGGATATTCCTCAAGCAATTGCCTCTGTGACCAAAGAGTTAATCGCAGACAGACAGGCGTTTCAATTGGCAGATGCCGTAAAAAATGTTAGTGGTGTTAGTCCATCTAGTTTCTATAATCAATACAACATTCGTGGGATTAGTCAGAACGAAGAAGGGCAAATTATCAATGGAATGCGTACTCGACAATATTACTTTTTACAACCTATTACCAGTAATATTGAACGAGTAGAAGTAATTAAAGGCCCTTCAAGTGCTACCTTCTCGTCGGTTGACCCTGGAGGAAGTATCAATTTAGTTACGAAAAAGCCCCTAGCCATTGCTCGTAAAGAGGTGAGTATGAGTGCGGGTAGTTTCAGTACTTTGAGAGGTACGTTAGATTTTACAGGGCCATTAAATGAAAGTAAAACGCTACTATATCGTTTAAATGGGGCTTATCAAGAAGCAGGAAGTTACCGTGATTTAGTGAAAAATAATTCATTTTTATTGTCCCCTTCAATTTCATACATCCCAAATGCAAAGACGGCAATAAATGCAGAGATGATTATAAGTAACTTACATGGAAACCTAGACAGAGGACAACCCATTTTTGGAGCTGTAGCTGGCGTGACTAGCCTCAATAGTACGCCTATTAGCTTGAATTTGGGTGCATCAAATGACTTTTTCAACTCCAAGGAGTTAATCTTGATGGCAAATTTGACGCATAAATTCACGAAAAACATCAGCTTTAATGCGTCTTACATGAAGCAAACTTGGACGGAAGATTTACAAGAACATCGTACAACAAATGCTTTTGCAATAGATTTGACGGGTAAGCAAGTGACTTCTTTGGCAGGAATGCAATTTGTTCAGCGTAAGCAATTATGGAATGTTGATAATGTAAATCTCTATACCAATTTTGATTTAAAAATAGGTAAGGTTAATCACAAATTATTGGTAGGCTATGATTTGCAAAGTTGGCAGAAACAGAAAGGCGGAGGTCAAAACTCGGCTCGTGGATTTTTACTAAAAGATGGTTCTGTGGCTAGTTCTTTTGTAGTGGCTAATGCTGCCAATTATCAAACCGTGACCATTGGCGGAGTTGTATTCCCGAAACCAAATGTAAACTTCGTCGATTTAAATAACCCCAGTTATACCGTAAGAAACATCAGTGATTACTCGCTTAATGTGCGTACAGTGATTCCTTCTGCTTTGACTACTACGCAAGCGGCCTATGTTCAAGACATGATTCAATGGAATAAGTTTTCCTTGTTATTGAGTCTGAGAAATGAATGGTTTGAAGACATCACGTTTTATCAAGCACCTAATGAGAATTCGTTTACAAATAATAAATTATTGCCGAGAATTGGACTTACGTATGCGGTTACGAAAAATGTAAATGTGTATGGTACTTATTTAGAAGGCTATCAGCACAGTCGAATACCGTTACGTTGATGCCTAGCACAGGGAATTTCCTTTGGACAGAAAAGTCTGCTGCGGCATTCAAACCATTGGAAAGTGATTTGAAGGAGTTGGGGGTAAAAGCCGATGTATTTAAAAATCGAATGAGTTTGACGGCATCTGTGTATCAAATCAATCAAAAAAATATACTGATGAATGCCAATGACCCAACGAATCCTGATTTATTGGTACAGCGTGGTGCCGACCGAAGTAGCGGGTTTGAAGTAGATTTAGCAGGTTATCTTTTGACAAACTGGCAAGTAAATGCTTCGTACAGCTATGTCGATGCAACGATTATAATGGACAAAGATGCTTCGCTTATTGGTCAACGTAAGGAAAATACCCCTCGACACAGTGCGAATTTATGGACACGTTACAACTTCGGTGCTAAATCGGTTTTAAAAGATTTGGGTGTTGGCTTAGGAGTACAACATAGCGGAAGCAAAGTGCCTTGGTTTGTGAGAACCTTTGAAGTACCTGCTTACACCCTATTGGACATGGCTATTTATTACACTCCTGCCAAAAGTAATGTTCAAGTGTCTATTAACATGAATAACGTAACGAATGAAACTTACTGGACGGGAGCTCAAACTTATTTGAGGTTATTCCCTGGAGCTCCACGCAATATGATGTTGACAATGAATTATAAATTTTAATACGCATGAACAAACTTTTTTTAATCGCTAACCTATTCATTAAGACAGTCCTAGGTAACAGGGCTGTCTTGATTCTTTCCTTGCTTATTGGAGGTTTGTTACTTTTTGCCACCTTTTCTGGTTGGTCAAATTTCAAGAAACAAGAGGAGGTTAAGCGAAAATACCAAGCAGAAGCCCGTCGGGACTGGTTGAATAATCCCGATAAAAATCCGCATCGAATGGCTCATTTTGGTCACTTCGCTTTTCGCCCGAAAACAGCCTTGAGTGCATTTGATTTTGGGATGGATAGTTTTTTAGGGAATACCGTTTTTTTAGAGGCTCATAAGCAAAATACCGTCAATTTTTCAGAAGCTAGTTTCTCTACTGGACTACTTCGTTTTGGGGAAATTAGCGTAGCCATGATTCTACAACTCTTATTACCCTTATTTCTTATTTTCATCGGATTCTCTAGCATTTCATCCGAACGAGAGAGTGGAATGCTGAAGATGTTACTTAGCCAAGGACTCACGTGGAAGCAATTGATTGTAGGAAAGAGTTTAGGATTAGTGAGTGTTATGTCTTTCTTTTTTTTCCCAACAATGATACTCGTGATGTCACTCTGGGCAACACTTCAGGATGTGTCTATTACCGAAGACAACATCATAAGAATGACCTTGTTAAGTACATTGTACTTTACTTACCTGAGTATATTTTGTGTGATTATTGTACTCATATCAGCAGTGAGCAACACC
>JALRIJ010000364.1 GCA_023255485.1 Flectobacillus sp. | reverse complement strand
TTTTATGTTGGGGCATATTATGGAATGGTTTTACAGCGGTTTGGCGGGTATTAAACAAGTTGCCAGTGAAGTTGCTTTCAAAGAATTTGAGATTAACCCACAACCCATTGGTGACGTGACTTTTGCACGAGCAAGCTATCTTTCTCCTTATGGAAAAATAGTAAGTGACTGGAAAAAAGAGCCGCATCAATTTACCTTATCGGTTGAAATTCCTACCAATACAACGGCGAAAGTTTATATACCCGCACAAGCAAATAGTAAAATTTTGGTCAATGGGCAATTGGGTAAAACAGCTACTATTGAGAAAGATAAAGCTGTCCTAAAAGTTGGTTCTGGAAAATATACGTTCGTTGTGAGCGAATAGAGTTAAGGTTTTGATTTGTAGCTATTTAATCAAAACTATAGTATAAAAAAGAGCAATCAGTTGTTAACTACTAACAATTGATTGCTCTCTATTATCGATGTGTTCTTATTGCTGGTAAACCGCTAAAATTTCATTATAAAGCAAGCCACTGCCACCTCCATAATGCTGAATAATGGGTAAATTGGGCTTTTGCTTTAAAAATGTGCTCCTCAAAAGTGCTTCACTACTTTCACTGATACCACTTCCTAGCAAGACCATGTCAATAACATTTATCGAAAATGCTTCGAGTGCTTCTTCGTCTGTTAGGGCTCCAATGGCTTTCCAACGTTCGTCTTTATTGATAATTCGTAAGACTATCGAATGAATTTCTTTATTCCTTCCGATTACTAAAATTGAAAATGGTTTCATAAAGATTTGACTTAAAAAGGTAATGCCATCGGTACGTCCATCAACAAAATCTCTGCATCTTGCGATACTGCTTTTAACGAAATTTGCTCGGTATCCCACACGCCTAAGGCATCACGTTGCTCTACGAGTTGACCATTTATTTCAAAACTTCCTTTTAATACAAACGCATAAACGCCATTTCCTTTCCGTTTGATGTTGTAACTTTTCTCGAAATTTTCATCAAATTGTCCTAAATGAAACCACGCATCTTGATGAATCCAAACGCCTTCATCGTCTGGATTGGGCGACAATACTTGTTGTAAGTTATTGTGTCTATCTTTGATGTCTAAGGTAATTTGATCGTAGCGAGGCGTTACATTTTTCTTGTTCGGGAATACCCAAATTTGCAAGAATTTAGTTAGTACGGTTTTGCTACGGTTATATTCGGCATGAACAATGCCTGTTCCTGCACTCATTACTTGAATATCTCCTTTTTTGATAACGGCCACATTTCCCATGCTGTCAGAATGTTCCAATTCGCCTTCTAAAGGAATCGAAATAATCTCCATGTTGTCGTGAGGGTGTTTGCCAAAGCCCATTCCTGCATCCACACGGTCGTCATTTAGTACTCGCAAAACTCCAAAGTGCATTCGTTCTGGGTTATAATAATTGGCGAAACTAAAAGAATGATGACTATCTAACCAGCCATGATTTGCGTGTCCACGAGTATCTGCTTTATGAAAAACTGTATTTGCCATGATTTTTGCTTGTTTAATTGGAAGGTGATTAAAGCCTACAAGAGGAACTCCTGATGTTTCTTTTTGTTTTGAACTCAGAGAAAGTACTGTTCCTAGAAAGCCCTTTTTCAAAAATGTTTCTCTATTCATCTTGTTATCCTTTTTTGTTGTTTCAAAATTACTAGCTAAAACAAGCGTTTGCATTGATGTAGGATAAGAAGCGTTAATTAGTCAAAAAAAGATTGCATAGAAATACTTTTATCAATCGCTTCCAATGAATACTCGTTAGTGATGACAGGATAATTGGAAATTAGAGTCGTAAAAATGGTCTTTCTCGTTTCGGTTACAGCACGGAATATTCCTTTTCGATTCGTTAGTTGTTCGGCATACTTGGCTGTTACTTTGAAGGGTACATCATAAAATTTACATTCACATAGATTGATACAATCGTCTTTTCTATCAATTAATAAATCTACCTGAATCCCCTCATTACCAGCTTCTTGATAACGAAATGAACTCACTTCTGAATAAATTCCTTGAATGCCTAAGGCTTTTTTTATGTCTGGAATATGGCGTAAGCAAAGTAATTCAAAGGCGTAACCTGTCCAAATTTTGTAGGCTTGTGAAACGGCTATCTGTTGCCAGATACCGTCTTGTTTTGTTCGATTCGTACGCATAAACCGATGATAAAAAATTGAATATTCATCAATCAAACGATACAATGTGCCTCTTTTTTTTCGCTGAAAAGGGGTTTCTTCGAGTACAAAACCCGATAGAATCAAATCTTCGATGGTTCGTGTAAAAGGCCCTCCCGCTTGTACTTTCGATTGCTGAATCAGTTCTTCTCGACTTAAACCGCCTTTAGCTGTAGCCAAGGTTGCAACGATTGCTTCGTGTTGTTGAGAGTTTTCAAAAAGAGCTTTGTATAAATGTTGGTACTCATAACGAAGAATTCCTGACTCGCTAAAGCACAGACGTTCGATACATACCGTTGGACTTTCGCCTGCCTTCACTTGTTCGAGGTAAAAAGGAATTCCTCCTAAAATCATATAAAGCAAAGCTATGTTATTTTCGGTGAGGCGAACATTGTTTTCTTCAAAGAAAGCCTTTGTTTCTTTTAGTGTAAATGGCTGTAAATGAATACGATGTGTTACCCTGTTATGTAAACCTCCTTTATCGGCAAATACTTTTTGGTGAATCCACGAAGTTGACGAGCCACAAATAACTAGGACAAAATGGGTTTGATTCGATAAATAATCGTTCCATAAATGAGCCAATAACTGCAAAAAACCTGATTTATGAGAGCAAATCCACGGTAATTCATCAATAAAAATAACCTGCTTTTTATCAGAAGGAAGG
>JALRIJ010000363.1 GCA_023255485.1 Flectobacillus sp. | reverse complement strand
ATGTTTCCGACTATTTTCTCTTTAGGAATTGCTAATCTTGGCGAAGATACTAAACAAGGTTCTTCTTGGATTATCATGGCGATTGTGGGAGGAGCAATTTTACCTTACTTAATGGGAACCGTTATTGATACGTTCGGAGATAATATTCAGTTAGGCTATGCCATTCCTTTGATTTGTTACCTTATCATTCTCTACTTTAGTATCAATGGTTACAAAGTAAAGAATAGCGATACGTTTTAATTCCTGAGCTTGGAAACAGATTCTTTATGATTTTACTTGGTCATAAAACGTTATCGCACAACAGTAATTTCATAAAAAATCCTTGAGAGCGTTCTCAAGGATTTTTTTATTTGGGTACTAGTCTGTCGATAAAACCCTGACAGCGGTCAACGATCCTGTCAAGGTTTTATCGACAGACTAAGTACCTCTTACAATTTACTCACAATACCAAAGGCTTCTGCCTGAGCAAGCGAGATATAGTCACGGTAGTTCAAGTCGATAATTGTCTCTTCTGAAAGCCCTCTTAACTGCTTCCAAATCGCTACTAAATCATTGTTGATTAAAAAGCCCCCACTGATTTCTAAGCTAATACCCATCCCCTCCGAACTACGTACTCGTTCATTAACGGTTATGGCTAATTCACTTTTAGAAGCCTGAGAACTTAGTCCTTTTTTAGTTGTCAACCGTTGCAATTCATCTACGCTAGTAACGGGTGTATCAACCGCCGTTTTTGCCAACTGTTGAATTGCTTTTTTATCGACTTTGGTTGTTCCTGCCAAAATATCGTTTTTCAGTTCGGTTGCAATTTTATCCAACCCTTCTACAAATACTGCATCTCGCTTAATAGTAGCCGTTGAAACTTTAAATTCATCTGCCAATTTCTCAGCCGTATCAAAGCTTGTACCATCTTCTGCGGTAAGCCTCGCTCCTCCTTGTTTACTTTTTAAACGCTGGTATTTTAAGCCTCTCAAGTACGAAAGCTGCTCAGGAGTCATATTTCTACGTCCTACCTGAAAATCAATCATGAAGTCTTTTACTTCTTCTTTGGAAGCAAAAGACATCAAATCTATTTGAAAGTCGATGCCATGTTTCCGACAAATTTCGTAACGGTGGTGTCCGTCAAATAGCACAAAAGCAGGTTCATCAGGATTCGCACTGTTCGCATCAATTACCCCTTGTGTTGTATTCCAAATTAATAAAGGCGTTCTACACCCATTGGCAATAATACTTTGTTCTAGCGAATCATACTCTTCTGGATTTAGAGAAGGGATAAAATTTTTCAGTTCTTCTAAAATCACAATGTTATTCTTGATATTTTCAGAAGAAATCAATTTGTTATTTTTGAGCGTATTAGCTGTACTTACGGCCAATTGCTTTTTAAAATCAATACTTTTCATGGCGGCCATTTCCTAGGATTTTACAATTTGTAAATAAGCGATATATTCATCGCAGAATTCTTTATAACAACGATATGCCTCCGACGTTGCACTCAGTGTCCCCAAGGTTGCTTGTAGAGCTTGCGATTTTTGAAAATCGACAAGATGTCTAATTTCGGTATCGAAGACCCTAAAATCAGCAGCCATACTGCTACGAACGGCATCTTTAAAGCCTTCATGAACCGAATTTTTACGAACCATCGTAAAAACAATTCCATCCAGTACAATATCTCGATTGGTATGTTCTTTTACCTCGCTAATACGATTCAAGAGCGAGTTTAAGCCTTTCAACGACGATGATTCTGGCAACATCGTAATCAATGTAGAGTTTGACGCATTCAATGCCGATACCGTCAGTTTGCTCAAACTCGGTGGGCAATCAATCAGAATATAATCGTAGTCTTCTAAAATAGGCGTAATTTTATGACGTAAACGGACATCGCCACCTACTCTTGAAAGTAAATCGACTTCAATTTCAGCCAAAGAAATGTCAGAAGGAGCAAGCCATAAGTTATCTAAAATCTGAACAACAGGTAAAGGCATATTCGTGAATAAGCAATCAGCTACCTGCTCTTCGGGGTTTTCGACTCCTAATATTTGAGAAAGATTCCCCTGAGGGTCAAAGTCAATCAATAATACTTTAAAGCCTTTACTCACTAACGTTTCGCCCAAACACGCTGTTGTGGTCGTTTTTCCAACACCTCCTTTATGATTGACAATCGAAATTACTCTAGCTTTTTGATACAAAGATTCACTGTATCCATATTTACGAAGAATAGGTTCTAACTTCACTAAATCTTCATCGCTCAACTTTCTTGACCCATTTGAGTTGAAAACTAAATCTAGTTTTCTTTTCGGTAATCCCGCTTCATCGTTGACACCATTTACATTCAATGAGGGATTGTGTCGAAAGAAAGACATTACTTTCTCTAGTGTTAGGTTGTTTTTCATTGTTTTGTTTAAATTGCCTTGAATCTTTGGCTTTATATGAGCAAAGTATCACAATGATACTTTGCTCCAACTATATTGAATCAATAATAACTTACCCCTAACTTACGAGCTTCTTCGGCATACTTTTGTTTTATCCGATGCAACGCTTCACAATGTTGCTTACTTTCCAACGTGGCAATCACTACTGTTTCAAAGCCACTATCTTCTTGGAAAAAGGCAATAAAGGTTTCTGCCGACAGATTAGTACCATATTTATTACTATAACTGTCTACATAAAGTTGGGTAAAAATCGAAGACTCTAAGGTCGAAAGCACCTCTTGACACAACACAGGTTGCTCTAGTAAGAGGGCTAAAACCGCCTCTTTCTTTTCATTATATACTCTTTGTTGAAAATGGCTCTGTGCTTGTTTTAGAAGTAATTCTTGAGATTGCTCTTCTTGCTTGCGTTGGACTACTTCTTTTTGT
>JALRIJ010000362.1 GCA_023255485.1 Flectobacillus sp. | reverse complement strand
TCCCAACAAACGTAATCTCGATTACGGATGGTCAGATTTTCTTGGAAACAAACTTGTTTAACGCTGGTATCCGTCCTGCAATTAACGTGGGTATCTCGGTATCACGTGTGGGTGGTAACGCTCAAATCAAGTCAATGAAGAAAGTAGCAGGTACCTTAAAGT
Source organism: Flectobacillus sp. (assembly GCA_023255485.1). Classification (GTDB taxonomy): domain Bacteria; phylum Bacteroidota; class Bacteroidia; order Cytophagales; family Spirosomataceae; genus JALRIJ01. The sequence continues at coordinate 2,690 of JALRIJ010000362.1, read as the reverse complement.
TAGATCAAGCACAATTCCGTGAATTGGAAGCGTTTGCTAAATTTGGTTCTGACTTAGATGCAACTACTAAATTGACTATCGAACGTGGTCGTCGTAACTTAGAAATGTTGAAGCAATCAAATGGTCATCCTCAACGTGTTGAAGATCAAATCGCAATGATTTATGCTTCAACTAACGGTTTGATTGACGTTGTAGCTGTTTCTAAAGTACGTGAGTTTGAAAAAGAATTCGTTTCAATTTTACACGCAACTGAAAAAGCAACTATGGATGCTTTGAAAGCTGGTAAGTTTGATAATGGCTTAACAGACGTATTGAAGAAAGTTGCTAAAGAAATTGCTCCTAAATACGCATAAGATTTAGTAATGAATTATGAATGATAAGTTATAGAACTCCTGTAATCTATCATTCATAATTTATTTAATAGAATTATGAAGTCAAAAGGTATGTAATAATGAATAAAACTTTATTTATTATGCATAACTCATAACTAACAAAGATATGCCTTCATTAAAGGAAGTCCGTAACCGAATAGAATCGGTAAAATCCACGCAGCAAATTACCAAAGCCATGAAAATGGTTTCGGCAGCAAAGCTTCGTCGTGCTACTGATGCAATCGTTCAATTGCGTCCGTACTCGAAGAAGATGAGTGAATTGATTGCTACCGTATCAGCAAGTACAGAAGGAACTATCGTGAATCCATACACGGAAGTTCGTGATGTAAAGAAGGTATTAATCATTGCCGTTACATCTGACCGTGGACTTTGTGGTGCTTTTAATGCGAATATTGGTAAAGCGATTATCAGCTTAGTAGCTGAAAAATACCAGAGCCAATTTGAAGCAGGTAATGTAGAAGTATTAGCAATCGGTAAAAAAGGAGGAGAGTATTTAGGCCGTCGTGGTTATACTATCAACGATCAGTTTGTAAATACGTTCTCTAAATTGAGTTTTGCAACAGTTCGTACTGCGGCAGAATCAGTAATGAGTGGTTTTGTGGCAGGAAAATACGATGTAGTTGAATTAGTATATAACGAATTCAAAAATGCTGCAACGCAAATTATTCGCACAGACCAATTATTGCCAATTGTTGAAAAACAAGACAATACAGTTAAAGCATCAAGCACTGATTATATCTTCGAACCTTCTAAAGAAGAAATCATCGGGGAGTTAGTGCCAAAAGCATTAAAATTACAGGTTTACAAAGCCGTTTTAGATTCTAACGCATCTGAACACGGAGCTCGTATGACCGCAATGGATAAAGCAACTGAAAACGCAGGCGATTTGTTGAAAGCATTAAAGCTTCAATACAACCGTTCTCGTCAGGCAGCTATTACCAACGAAATCTTAGAAATCGTTGGTGGTGCAGAAGCATTAGCTTCGGCTTAATCCTATACAGAGTTAACAAAAAAGGAGATTTTCGTAAGAAAGTCTCCTTTTTTGTTTCTATGAATTAATATTTTTCATTCTAATTATTTGAGTAAAGATCCCAAAAGTGATTAAACCTAAGATAACCCCAATACTATCCGCTACTAAATCAATCCAATCAAAGCTTCGATGAAAACTTTCGGGTAAACTTTTTTGAATACATTCAATCAACAAGCCAAAGGCAACCCCTAAAATTCCGACTTTCAGATAATTGGGCTTGTACCATAATGCAAGAAAGCTCCAAAGACCAAATACGGCAAAGTGAGCAAACTTATCGCTTACGCTCTCTGTCATGGGAATATGTTCACTTGGCATAGAGCAAAGCACTAAAATCGTCAACGTCCAACCTAACGTTGGATAGATAGAGGCAAGTGTTTTTAGAAAAATATTCATGATTTGGTGATTAGTTTTTATTACAAATACAATAATCCGTATTCTCGTAAGGTATTAATTGGCTTTGAAAACCAGAAAAGTTCAAAGTCGCCCAAGCCTGCGGTTTCGTAGGTATTTTTAATTGTGGTGAAGGTCACTTTTTTACCTTTCTTGACGGAAATCGTATTTAATAAATCAACGAGCCATTCTCCTTTTAACTTTTCTATTTGAATAGAGAAGAAGTCTTTTTTTACATGAAACGTTAATTTGATATACTCTTTTGTAGAGCCTTTTTTTCCTTTGGTGGTAAGTTCGATGGCAGGAGTTGCTCCTAACCAACAAATTTTAGTGTTGGCTTTAGGTAAACTAGCTTCTTCTTCTTCCAAGCAATTATAAATAAATTCTGGGCTTACTTTAGGACGAGGGATTTTGAAATCAAACCATTGTTGCAAGGGTAAATCAAAGCCTGTGCCGTGCATATAGTTGAATAAAGAAGCCTTTAGCCCTTGGCTAAATTTATCGTGATTAACTCCTGTTTTATCAGTAAAAGCGATGTCATTATTCGCAAAAGTAATCGGGTTTAAGGTTGGTATGACCCCAAATTCCTCTGGATTTAATCCAACTGGACTATGAGCTGTCATGGCAAATTGATGCCAGAAACCCGATTGTAAAATCCCTGTTTCAAATAATTGACGCACCATTTCTAGGCTATCAACCGTTTCTTGAATCGTTTGCGTGGGATAGCCGTACATCAAATAGGCATGCACCATAATGCCTGCATTGGTGAGGTTATAAGTTACTTGTGCCACTTGAGCAACGGAAACCCCCTTTTTGATTAATTCTAACAAGCGGTCAGAAGCCACTTCAAGTCCTCCCGAAACAGCGATACAACCAGA
>JALRIJ010000361.1 GCA_023255485.1 Flectobacillus sp. | reverse complement strand
ATGATCCCAATTAATCACTAAACTTGTAATGTTATCGTCATCATCAAATTGAAATATAAAGATATGGTCACTTTCAAACCTCAAGCCTTTCGATACAATTCCTGCAAAATCTTTGGCTTGTGTCCCAAAAATATTCACCTTGCAAACAATCGTATTGCCCTCATTTTCAAAAGTGTCTATCGTATTATCTATGTCGGGAAAACAGTCCATTAATGCCATCCAGAGCGTTTTACCCAGGTCAGCAACTGTTCCTTTTCCTCCATCTCCCAACGGACTAAATTCAATAGTAGCATCAGGTGCAAAAAGTGTGAGCATTCTGACATAGTCATGTTCTTGATAGGCTGAAAAAAACTCAACACAAGTTCCTTTACGTGTTAGTTCTGTAAAGCTTTCTTTCGCTATTGTACCTTCCATAATCGTATCTATTTAAGTTTTTGAAAAATTTCTACTTGATTATTTCTCTTTTGAGTGAGCCTATTCCCCTTAATCGAAACTTGAGAGGAAAGAACATTTCCTACTTGAGTTGAATCATCTGAATTGGCTTCGCATTTTTCAGAGAGAACATTCCTATCAAACTGATATTCATGAAGCGTTGCACCATAATAGGCTTTTTTAGCTAAATCGTAATGAGCCATTGCTATTATTGGATACTGAATTATACGTAGATACTGACCTTCAATTTTTTCTTTAACCCCCTTAACATATCTTTCTTTCAACACCCAAACGCCTTCCAAAGTAGGGTCTTTCAGAGTAACCTTACTTTCTATACGTTCAAACTTTTCTACGATTTGATAATCTCGGTACTTATTAGAATTTATTTTACCATACTGTTCAAATCCTTTTTCATCGACTCTATAATCCATTTTAGTAGATTGCCCTACGTGTGTAGAATCCCACGAATAAAAATCATGTCCTTCTACATACTTGCCGTCAATGATTTCAAAAGTTCCTCCACAAGCCCCTCCAAACAACTTACGGTTGGGACGATGGTCATCAAAATAAACACACATCCAATAACCATCTTTAAATACTTTCACTACCTTTCGTCGATTATCACTACCCCATTCTGTAGCATCACCATATTTAAACGACTTAAGAAGATAAACTCCATTCAAATGCTTTTCAGCATCACTAATAAAAAGCAATGCGAATAAGCTGAGTAAGACTACTTTCATAACATCTCTTGTTTAGTTGATGAAACAAAGGTCTGAAAGTAGCCTCACTTGTAATTGTAAAAAAACGACATTTAGCTAATTTCAGAGAGGTATTTTGCTAATTCAACGTTTCTTTTTAAGTACACAGAAGGTGTTTTACCTGTAAATGAAGTAAAATCTTTGATAAAGTGAGCTTGGTCATAATAACCCATCTGAAAAACTAAGTCATGCCAATCATTAATGTTCCATTTTTGAGTTGCCAATACGCTGCATACGTACCCAACTCTACGTAAACGAGCATAATATTTAGGACTAACACCTACTTTAGCTAAAAACTGACGCTCAAACTGCCTTTTGGATACATATAAGTCATCCATCAAGGTATTGATATTAATAATCCCCCTTTTTTCGATAATCAAATTAGCGGCATAATCTGTTCGGTCTGGACTACAAGTACCACTAAGAAGCCTTTTGTTCAGAAATTGTATCAGAAAACCGATACGTTCCTCAAGACTGATAGCATCTTCAATTTGGTGTTGCAATGTCTCTATTTCTTTACCTAGAACAGCTCTTAAATCGTAACGTTCATCGGTAAATTCATACATCTCTAACTTAAAAAGCGTAGCAAGTGCTGCAGGTCGAAAAACAATTCCAACTAATCCGATAGACTGATTGATTTTTAAGAAGTAATTTTTAGAAGCTTGTCCTGTAATAAAAGATTGAGGTATTGGAGTAAAATTCTTATTAGCAGATGCGACCTCATAGACCGTCTTATAATTAAATACGACCGAGGAATAACTACTAGGAGGTGATTCTACAACAACCGATTCTGGAGAATCTACCGTCATCTCCCATACGTAGAAACATTCAACGAACGGTTGAAGATGACTAGGAGGATTTATCTTTTTATAATGTACCATAGTTCAGGAATTTATTTTAAACAAAACTCTTAAAACATTTCAAAAAAAGTACTCATGGTTTACCATGATTTTCAACTCCATCTCTTTGTTATTCAGTATTTTGTTTTGAATTTAGTCAATGTATTTTTGTTTATGATACACCTTGTTAACATAAACTCATTATGATATGTAAGATTTTCAATGTTTAACCTGTACCACAGAATATATGAAATCAATCATCTCTGTCGCTTTTTGCTAAAGACAAAAGCACAAGCATTTGATAATATCATTGAAAAATACAGACATAGCCTTTATTTTTTGGGAAGAATACGAGTGATTATACAAAAATCAGCCCAACAGAGCACAGAAAAGTACGATACAGAAAATATCAGAATAGATAAAAGATACAATTATTCCATTAAAACAATGATTAAAATACAGCTATTATTTCTGTTAATATCAGTTATTTCAAAGGTTCACTCTCAAACCTTTGAAATCCACAGTATTCCCCGAAATGGTATCTCATTAGATCGTCAGTGGCATTTTCAGAAGGGGGATAATCTAAAATGGGCTGAAAAAAAATTTGACGATAGTAAATGGCAATCTATAGATCCTACACAGGATATAATGAGACTATCTCAGTTTCAGGAACAGTCTTTGGGATGGTTTCGTATTCGTTTGCGAGTAAATGCAACTTTATTTGGACAAACCTACGGCTTAGCAATCAAGCAGACTGGTAGTTCTGAAATTTTTGTCAATGGTGTACGAATTAAAACATTTGGCAATTTCAACACTCCTTATCC
>JALRIJ010000360.1 GCA_023255485.1 Flectobacillus sp. | reverse complement strand
CTTAGCTATTCGTTCTTCAATTTTAAATTCTGCTTCTGCTTGTAGTGAGTAGAGCTCGCTTGCTTTTAAATGCAACGAATCTAAATAACGATTATAACCATATTGGTCGTCTTTGGGTAATCGCATAATGTCTAGAACATCACCAGCTTCTTTGAGACCTTTCGCTTTAAAATCATCTTTTACTTCACTATTCTTTAGGAAATAAACCCATTCGTCCAACGTATCTTTAGCAATATCATTAAACTGATTGACCTTTAATAGGTAATACTCTGGAAAAATTTGATGTACTGCATCTTTTACAAAGGCTTTTTTCTGTTTGTTTGACAATGAAAGAATATCATGTTGGTGTAAGCCAGTAAAAATGGTGTTTCCTTTATAAATATAATCTTGTCCTTGTCCCAAATCAAAATACACAATGTTAACAGAGATAACTTTTTTGATTTCAGAATACTTTTGACCAATTTTTAAGTTTTCAGAAATACTTTTTGAAACGCCATAAGCCATTCGATGGAAGTAGTCTATCTCATAAGTACTTTGAATCTCAATAATGATGAGTTCATTTTTAGAGTTTTTTGTTAAAATATCAACTCGGTTGAACTTGTCTTCATCATTGTTTTGATTACTTTCACTTTCAAGAATTTGTTCAATATGAATGTTATCAAACAACAGCTCGCTTAGAAAACCCTCTAGTACCACAAAATTGGCTTTATTTCGTAGTAATCGTTTGATAGCCCAGTCGAATCGTATTAATTTCTTACTCATTGTTTTATTGTTTTGATAGGTGAAATTACGTTTTTTTCTCAATATTCTTTTAGACTAATATTGTTATTCTTTGTTTCTACTTACTCGTAAAAATCTTTATTTGGGTAAAAGTATATCAATTGACCTCATAGACTTTTCCAAGTCCCATCGAGACGACTGAGATTGTATCGGTGTTACCAATGTATAATCCCTCTTGGATAATCCTGACAGCGGCTTTTTTACCTTGTCAGGGTTGTTCTGTGGTAGTTCTGCTAAGTTCCATCGGGACTGCTAATCTAGTAAGCAGGTAGGTTACCGATGTGTAATCCCTACGGGATAATTCTGAGAACTACTTTTTATCCTTTTTTAGTAAAAGTCCCATCGGGACGACCGATTTAGTAAGCAGAGATTTTAATCCCTGCACTTACACTAATCTCCGCAAATGTGCGGAGATTAAGCCCACATATTCCCCGCAAAGCCTTCACTGAACTCAAAAACACTTTTCTGGCGAAATACTTCCCACAAAAAAACTGTACCTTTCGGGAAATATTTGTTCGATTCCATGAAAATTCTGCATACTGCCGACTGGCATTTAGGTAAAAAACTCCACAAATACGATCTTACAGAAGAGCACCAGTTATTTTTTGACTGGCTTGTCTTGCTTATTCAAGAACGTGAAATTACGCTGTTACTGATTTCGGGCGATGTCTTTGATTTGGCAAATCCGCCAACAGAAGCTCGTGCTTTATACTTTAACTTCCTTCGTAAAATGATTGAGTTGAAGTGTAAAATCGTCATCACAGGAGGTAATCACGATTCGGCTTCGATGCTCAATGCACCCAAAGATATTTTGGCTTTGTTGGATGTTCGGGTAATTGGTGGAGCAACGCCCAATCTGGCGGATGAACTACTGGTTTATGATGATTTGGTGGTGTGTGCTGTGCCTTATTTACGGGATGCCGATTTACGTCAGTCCTTAGAAGGAGAAACTGCCAGCAATCGAGTAGAGGCGGTGCGACAAGGAATTAAAAGCCATTACGACGAGTTAGCTCAGTTGTGTCAAGAGCTGCATCCCGATAAATTTGCTCTGGCAATGGGACATTTATATGCCCACGGAGCCAGCACGTCGGAATCGGAACGAGAAATACAGATGGGTAATTTAGCTGGTTTTGAAGGTACTGATTTCTCCTCGACTTTTCAGTATGTTGCTTTGGGACATATTCATCGTCCGCAACGGGTTTCGGGTTTAGAACACATTCGCTATTCGGGTTCGCCTATTGCTTTGAGTTTTAGCGAAAAAGACGATGCCAAAACGGTAATTGAACTAACCCTTGAGCATAACCAATTACAGGAAATTACCCACATTGCTGTACCTAAATTTCGAGTGTTAAAGAAATTGACAGGTTCGTTAGAAAAAGTAAAAAGCCAGTTGACAAGCTTTCAAAATGAAGCTCCTTTGAAAGCATTTTTAGAAATAGAAGTAAGCGAGGAAGCCTATAATCCTTTGTTGATTCGTGAATTAAATGAAATTGTAAGCATTTTTGAAGACGAGCAGGCAACGGTTTTAAAACATCGAATTACCTTCAAAAACGAGGTAAACAGTACGGATGAACTTTTTCACGAAGGGCAACAAATCGACGATATTTCTGAAATAGATATTCTGAAAAGACGGTTGGACAAAGAAGATGGTCTTTCCGACGAACACCGTGCCTTAGTGCTAGAAGCTTTCACCGAACTATTACAAAAAGTAAAAGAAGAAAACTAATCCTGCGTAGTGATGAATGTATCACGTACCTTTGTATGGCGTAATCCAAAATCCAACATTCAAAATTTTACATTATTACCCAGTTACGCATTCATCATTACTTTCCTTTATCACGTATGTCTTTTGAATCATTAGGTTTGTCCGAATCGTTACTAAAAGCGATTGCCAAACAACAATATCCAGCTCCTTTTCCTATCCAAGAACAAGCCATTCCTGCCATTTTAGCGGGGCATGATATTCAAGGGATTGCCCAAACGGGTTCGGGTAAAACGGCTAGTTTTGTATTGCCGATTTTGGAGTTGTTTCAACGAAAAAAAGAAACGAGAAGCTTACACCTCAAAGTGTTAATTCT
>JALRIJ010000035.1 GCA_023255485.1 Flectobacillus sp. | reverse complement strand
AACTCCAATCCTGTTATCAATAACGTTACTATATCTGGAAATGACTGTCTTGCCAATGTCGTTTTTAATAGTTCAGGAACTACAGAAAGTCACCCTGTCATCACCAACTCTATTATTTGGAATAATACAGGCAGCAACATAGGCACTTCTTCTATCATTAGCTACAGTAATGTTGAAGGAGGTTACACAGGTACTGGAAACATAAACGTAGACCCTCAGTTTGTTACCAATGCGGTTGTTACCAATGCTCCAAGTCTAGCAGGAAATTTCCGTTTATTGGTCAATTCGCTAAGTATTAACACAGGTAATAACGGAACTATCTCACTAACAGATACAGATTTAGATGGGAAACTAAGACGCTATGACGGAGAAACCGTCGATATGGGAGCTTATGAATACATTTTCTATTTTGATTCAGCTACTACGGGTAATTGGGATAATTCAGCCACATGGACTTGCAACTGTATTCCAGATGGTTCTTTACCTGTTCGCATCAATAGTAATCATATGGTCACAGTTCCTGATGGATATACAGGTCAGGCAAAAGGGCTTAATTATCGAGACTCTGGAACGATAAATTTACAAGGTACAGGAATCGTAAATGTTAGTAATTAAGATTCTTATTTTCACTCATTCACTCCAAAAGCCTCCCTGAGAGGCTTTTGGAGTTTAATAGCCTAATCAAGCAAATAATAAATCACTATTAATTTTAGGCTATTTTGTATCTTTGTCAAAAATTAATTTACTGATGTTAGAATTATACAAAGAAGCGGTAACACACTTAAAAAAGGGCGACACACTCTTGTATCCAAGCGATACAATATGGGGATTAGGCTGTGACGCTCGAAACGAAAAAGCAGTCGAAAAACTTTTTCAATTGAAACAACGCCCTGAAAATAAATCATTTATTGTCCTTATTTCTAAGATAGAACAACTGACTGAATACGTAACAGAAATTCCAGAGTTGGCTTGGAATCTAGTTGAATATGCAGAGAAACCGTTAACAGTTATTTATCCGAAAGGAAAAAACTTAGCCCCTAACCTCATGGGAGCGGACGGAAGTATTGCCATTCGTCTAGTGAAGGATGATTTTTGTAAAGGCCTTGTCTATCGAATGGAAAGAGCTATTGTTTCGACCTCAGCCAACCTTTCGGGACAACCTAGCCCGAGTTCATTTGCGGAGATTTCCCCTGAAATCACCAGTAATGTTGACTATATTTTAAAAAATCCAAAAGGAGAAAATCTGAACGCTCAGCCCTCACAAATTGTGAAGTTGGGACTTTATGGAGAGTTTGAGTTTTTACGAAAATAAAGCTAATTGACCATTAAGTAAGTAATAATGCAAAATCATGAATTTTGGATTTAAAATCCTCATTACTAGTTTTTTCCAAAAATGAATGTGAACTAATTTTGCATAAGTACTTATTAATGATGAATTTATTGTACTAATTATGCTGGTTCATTAAGTATTAAGACACATTCATTTATAAGAATCATCTATGAACAGCGTCAACATTAAGTAACTGATTACCAAATTGTACACAACGATGTTTTCGATGCACCTGTGTGGTTAAATAGGTCGGGATACTTAGATACAACAGTTAAAATTCATCATTCAAAATTTAGCTTTATTACTTATCAATTATTGTGTTATGAATTACAAAGAAATATTAGACTCCAACCCTATCTTCAATTTGGTAGCTCAAGCAGCTCAACAGTTGAAGGTAGAAACATATGTCGTTGGAGGATTTGTTCGAGATATTATTTTAAACCGCCCATCAAAAGATATTGATGTGGTGTGTGTAGGTTCTGGAATTGCTCTTGCTGAATTAGTGGCTCAAAAATCTGGACGAGAGGATACGCACTTGTCTGTTTTTAAAAATTTTGGAACCGCAATGATTCGTCTGGATGACTGGGAGGTGGAATTTGTTGGAGCAAGAAAAGAATCGTACCGATCTGATTCTCGAAAACCTATCGTGGAAGATGGCACTTTAGAAGACGACCAAAATCGCCGTGATTTTACGATTAATGCCATGGCCATTTCGCTCAATGCGGCTAACTATGGAGAACTGATTGATCCGTTTAACGGCCTTGGTGATATTAAGCGAAAACTCATCAAAACACCTCTTGAGCCAGGAATTACCTTTTCGGATGACCCACTCAGAATGATGCGTGCCATCCGTTTTGCTACACAGTTAAATTTTGACATCGATCCTGATACCTTCTTTGCACTGGGTGATATGAAGGAACGTATCGACATTATTTCTAGAGAACGAATCACAGAAGAATTAAACAAAATCATCCTTTCGTCTGTTCCATCTTATGGGTTTAAACTCATGGATTCTTGTGGGTTACTAGAACTTATTTTTCCAGAATTTTGTAATTTAAAAGGCATAGAAACAGAAGAAGGAAAAGGACATAAAGATAACTTCTACCATACGCTTCAAGTATTGGATAATGCTTCTCGGAAAACCAATGATCTCTGGACTCGTTGGGCTGCCATTTTGCATGATATTGCCAAACCCGCAACCAAACGTTTTGATAAGAAGAAAGGATGGACTTTTCATGGACACGAAGACGCAGGAGCTAAAATGGTCGCTCCTATTTTTACAAAAATGCGTTTGCCTTTGAATGAAAAAATGCGGTATGTACGTAAACTTGTTCGATTACACTTGCGTCCTATTGCCTTATCGAAAGAAACCATCACAGAATCGGCATTGAGACGCTTGCTCTTCGAGGCAGGAGAAGATTTGGAAGGCTTAATGATTCTTTGCCGTGCTGATATTACCTCTAAAAATGGCGACAAAGTAAAACGCTATCTACGCAATTTTGATATTGTTGAGCAACGCTTAAAAGAGGTCGAAGAAAATGATAAACTTCGTAAATTTCAGCCTGTTATCACAGGAGAGCTCATCATGGAGACCTTTGGAATTGGCCCTTCTAAAGAAGTGGGACTAATCAAAATTGCTGTGAGAGAAGCCATCCTTGAAGGACAAATTTTAAATACCCTCGAATCGGGCATTCCCTTCATGCTAGAAGAAGGACAGAAACTAGGACTTGTTCCTGTAACTTTACAAGAGAAACCTTAACTATTATATTTTAGAAATAACAAAGCCTTTTTATGGCTGACATTTTTATATGATAAATTTAGATGCGTTAACGCCCAAACAAATTGTCGAAGAACTCGACAAATATATCATTGGTCAACAGGATGCTAAGAAGAATGTTGCCATCGCCCTGCGTAACCGTTGGAGACGTATGAATGCTCCCACTGAGATGCAGAAGGAGATTACGCCAAACAATATTTTGATGATTGGTTCTACGGGAGTTGGGAAAACTGAAATTGCTAGACGTCTGGCTAAATTAGCTGATGCTCCTTTTACAAAAGTAGAAGCATCGAAATTTACCGAAGTGGGCTATGTCGGGAGAGATGTAGAATCAATGGTAAGAGATTTAGTAGAATCGTCAATTCATTTAGTTCAAACGGCTAAGAAAGAACAAGTTAAAGAAAAAGCCTTAGAAGCAGTTGAGGAAATTATTCTGGAAGCTCTCATTCCTGCCGTTGGCAAACCGAGTAAGAAAAAGAAAGCGGAGATAGAAAGTGCTGAAAATGCAGAAGTGAATACTCTTTCTGATGAAGAATTAAACCATAAAACTAGAGAGGTATTCAGAACCAAACTTCGTAACGGAGAAATTGAACATCGTAAAATTGACATTGATATTCGAGCCACCAACTCACCTAACATAGGAGTAGTGGGTGGACCAATGGATGAAATGTCGATGATGAACCTTCAAGAAATGATTGGAGGAATTCTTCCTAAAAAGCAGAAAAAACGTAAAATGACCATCGCTGATGCTCGTAAGGTACTATTAGAAGAAGAAGCAGCAAAGCTCATTGATATGGACGAGGTGAAAGAAGAAGCTATTCGCAAGGCTGAAAATTTAGGTATCATTTTTATCGATGAAATTGATAAAATTGCCTCTTCTCGCAATGGCAGTGGTGGGGGTGCTGATGTCAGTAGAGAAGGTGTACAGCGAGATTTATTGCCTATCGTAGAAGGCTCAACAGTGAACACAAAACATGGTGTTATCAATACTGATCATGTTTTATTTATTGCAGCAGGGGCATTTCATGTATCAAAGCCAAGTGATTTAATCCCTGAGTTACAAGGACGTTTTCCAATCAGAGTCGAATTACAAAGCCTTAAAGAAGAAGATTTCTACCGTATCTTAAAAGAACCAAGAAGTGCTCTAACCAAGCAATATGAAGCTCTTTTAGCTTCTGAATCGGTCGAACTAAGTTTCAATGATGATGCACTCTCTGAAATTGCCCACATCGCTTTCCTTGTGAATGCTGAAGTGGAAAACATAGGAGCAAGACGTTTACAAACGGTGATGTCTCATTTATTAAACGATATTATGTTTGATATTCCAGATGTAATTTCTGCCAATAGCCGTGTTGTAATTACCAAAGAGTTAGTACAAGAACGTCTTGGAGGAATGGTCAAAAACAGAGACCTAAGTCAATATATTCTCTAATTCGTCTAGCTATTCTAAATTAGCAAAAGCCACCATTTTTCTAATTTAGAATAGCATTTATCATTTAAGGAAAAGTACCAACCAATTTATAACGTATAATCCAAGTGTTTTTTTTTGACCTAAATCAAAAAAATATATATTATTCAATTAAAAATTCATCCAACAACTATCCTTGCTTTAGTTCTTTTACTATATTGTGCAAACACTTATACAAAAAGTACTAGACAAGTATCCTGAATATATACATCCTTTATGATTTTACTATCTACACTTCCATGGTGGTCATGGATATTCGTTGCCTTAGTGGCACTAGCGGTTAGAGATATCTTCCAACGCCGTCACACAATTCAGCACAATTTTCCAGTGGTGGGGCATTTGCGTTACCTACTAGAAAAAATTGGTCCCGAATTACGCCAATACATTGTTGCTAATAACCGAGAAGAGCTTCCTTTTAATCGGAGTGAGCGTGCTTGGGTATATGCTTCTTCTAAAAAAGAAAACAACCTACAGGGTTTTGGTTCAGACCAAGATTTTTCTTCAGTAGGCTATACCTTCATCAAGCATTCTATGCTAGGGCACCAGCCTCCTAAAGGAGAGGTTATGCCTACGACGATTCCATGTGCTAAAACCATGGGAGAATTTAGCAAGCGTAGAAGGCCTTACAAACCTGCTTCTATTATCAATATCTCGGGTATGAGCTATGGTTCATTGTCAGCAACTGCTATTGAATCCCTTAATAAAGGTGCCCAAAAAGTAGGGTGCTATCACAATACAGGTGAAGGCTCGCTCTCCCCGTACCATAAACATGGAGCAGATGTGGTCATTAACATTGGAACTGCCTATTTTGGAGTACGTGATGACGAGGGAAATTTCTCTATGGAACACCTCGTTGATATGACTCAAAACAATCCTTTCATCAGAGCCTTAGAATTAAAGCTTTCTCAGGGTGCAAAACCAGGGAAAGGCGGTATGTTACCAGCGGCAAAAATCTCAAAAGAGATTTCTGAAATCCGTAAAATTCCAATGGGTAAAGACGCTATTTCTCCAGCCTTTCATAGTCAGTTCAGAACCATTCCTGAAATGGTCGCCTTTATTGAAGACATGGCTGAAAATACGGGACTTCCTGTAGGTATCAAATCGGCTGTAGGCCAATTATCTATGTGGGAAGAACTCGCTCAATATATGGCTAAAACAGGTAAAGGCCCAGACTTCATCACCATTGATGGAGGAGAAGGTGGCACAGGGGCTGCCCCTCAAGCTTTTGCCGATCACGTTTCTCTACCATTTAATTTTGCTTTTACCAAAATCTACAAAATTTTCCAGCAATATGGCCTCACAGAACGTATTGTTTTCATTGGTTCTGGAAGATTGGGCTTTCCAGAAAAGGCACTAATGGCCTTTGCTATGGGTTGTGACCTTATTAATGTGGCTAGAGAAGCAATGATGTCTATTGGTTGTATTCAAGCACAAGTTTGCCACACCAACAACTGCCCGTCTGGGGTTGCTACGTCTAAAAAATGGCTACAAAATGGCATTGATCCTACGCTAAAAAGCGAGCGTTTTTATAACTATATCAAAACCTTAAATAAGGAAATTCTTGAAATTTCACACGCATGTGGACACGAACACCCCTGCCAGATGACCATGCAAGAAGTGGATATGGTGGTTAGCGATAGTACTAAAACACAGTCACTCGCTAATATTTTTGGGTATAATAAAACGATTGTCCCTTTTGAAGGCATGCAATCCTTACTCAATAGTCAATATTTAGGGGGAAACACACAGCACTAATCACTTATTAAATGCGATTAAGTCTTTTTTTTACCATTTACTCCGGTAAGAAGAAATTTATTTGTAAGTTCGCATTGAATTAGAGGTATCGTCTATCATTTCGTAGAATTCGTGTTTCACACAGTTACTTTTTTTATGAAATCTAAGCAATTAGTTGCATGACATAAAGTCAATGCCTACGAGCAGTGAAGTAGGCATTGGCTAATCATTCCAGATACCCATTATATTTCTCCCATATATCTCAACAACTTTGTTAAATCCAATTCTATAACAAATATGTACGACTCATTCAAAAAACTGGCTTTGTCTTTTGTTCCAGACATTAACGAGAAAGAACTAAAGGCTATTGAGAAAAAATTCAAACCCCTTTCCCTCAAGAAAGGCGATTACTTTCTTAAGGCAGGTCAATTCGCTAATGAAATTGCTTTTATTTATAAAGGTATTTTAAGAACGTATGTTACGCTTGAAGATGGAGTCACCGAGGCTACTAACAATTTTGCCTTCGAAAATATGATTTGTTCATCAGCAGCAAGCCTCATCGAAAAGTCTCCTTCGTTTGAATCGATTCAAGCTGTTGAAGCAACACAATTATTAGTCATCAGCAGTGAAGATTTAGAATATCTATATCAAAAATATCACCGTTGTGAACGACTTGGAAGAATATTTGTAGAACAACTTCTTGTTGAGCAAGACTATCGCCTACGTTGGTTTATCGAAAAAAATGCACAACAGCGTTACGAGTCTTTTTTAGCCCATTTTGCTAACTATCATCAACGTATTCCTAAGTATTTGGTAGCTTCTTATTTGGGTATAACCCCCGAATCACTTAGCCGATTAAGACAACAATATAAAAAACAAGAACAAACATCTGTTAAAATCGAATCGGCTTAACTGAGTCGTTCTGAAATTATCCGTCTTGATATTAAATTCATTGAGCATACCTACCTCTCCAATTTCCCTAACAGGATAGAGAATTGCGAATAAAGAGGTAACAATATGTATTTAGAAATAGAATCTTCTATAAAGAGATATTTCTCGCTATTCTCCAACTTGTTAATTAAATTTATGTATTCATCAATCAAACAAACGATTTTGTCCTATATTCCTTTTCTCTCGGACAAAGAACTAAAGGTTATTGAAAAAAACTTTAGCTACCGGGAATTAAAGAAAGGAGAATATTTTTTAAAAGCAGGTGATGTTGTAACAGAGGTTGCTTATATCAATAAGGGATTGTTCCGTAATTTCATTCGTTACGACGATGGTTCGGAAAAAAACACCAACTTTTCTATTGAAGGAGCTTTTTCTTGCGACCGTCGAAGCTATCATTTACGAACCCCCTCCGAAGAATCCATTCAAGCATTGGAAGACTCCCAAATACTTGTAATCACGCTAGAGCAAATCGAGGAGATGTACCGAAAGTACCGAGTGTTTGAACGAGCTAGTAGATTAATTACGCAACTCTATCGCATCAAACAGAGTATGCAAATTCGATGGTTTATCGAAAAAAGTGCGGAGAAAAGATACGATACATTCGTGGAAAATTATCCCGAATTAGTCAACCGAGTTCCTCAGTACATGATTGCGTCCTATTTAGGAATCACACCAGAGTCTTTGAGCAGGTTGATTGCTAAAAACAAAAAAAAAGCATAGTAAACCAATCAAGAGGATAGGCTTGTCGCTTATCCTCTTTTGTTATTTTAACAGCCTATTTTCCTTGCTCCACAAAAGCATACCGCAAAATACTTTATCTTTGTAAGTAATTATTCGGAATTAGTTCAATTCGTTGTGGTGCGGTAGTAGCACAAACCTGCATTCGGCATTTATTTTTAGTCTATGTTATCTATCAATAATCTTTCTTTTTACTTTGGTTCTCGCCCGATGTACGATGGGGCAAATTTACATATTAAACCTAAAGACAAAATTGGTCTTATTGGTGCAAATGGAACAGGTAAATCGACTCTTTTACGCATAATCGACGGCGAATATCAACCAGACGGAGGCTCTATTTCTAAATCTGGAGATTGTACCATCGGCTTCTTAAATCAAGATTTACTTTCGTATCAAACCAACGACTCCATTCTATCGGTTGCCATGCAGGCCTTTGAACGTCAGAATTTTTTACAAGCTGAAATCGACAAGGTCCTAACCAAAATGGATACCAATTATGAGGATTCGGACGTCGATAAACTAGCTCGTTTTCAAGATGAATTTGATGCCCTTGGCGGATATACCATGCAGTCGGAAGCTGAAGCAATTTTAGAAGGACTTGGTTTTACGACAGAAGAACTACAACAACCTCTACAAAATTTTTCAGGAGGATGGCGTATGCGGGTAATGTTGGCAAAATTATTACTTCAACGCCCATCGTTATTAATGCTTGATGAACCTACCAACCACTTGGATTTACCATCTATTGAGTGGGTAGAAAACTATATCAACAATTACGAAGGAGCGATTATCGTTGTTTCTCACGACCGCTTTTTCTTAGATAATACCGTCAATACCATTGTCGAAGTAACAGGTGCTAAGTTGATTTCGTATTCAGGTAATTATTCTTTCTATATTGAAGAAAAAGCTCTTAGAAACGAGATTCAAAAAGGTGCTTACGAAAACCAACAGCAGGCTATCAAACAAACGGAACAATTTATTAACCGTTTTAAGGCAAAAGCAACAAAGGCAAGACAAGTACAATCGAGGGTAAAAGCTCTTGAGAAAATGATTGTCATTGATGATGTGCTTGATGAAGCGGCCAAAGTGAATTTCAAATTTAACTTCGGTACTAATCCTGGGCGTTTTATCATGCACCTAGAGGATATTACAAAAGCTTATGGCCCTAAAAAAATACTAACCGATACCAATGGAATCATTGAAAGAGGAGATAAAATCGCCTTAATCGGAGCCAACGGGAAAGGGAAATCTACGGTTCTTCGTATTATTGACGGTTCAGAAGAATTTGAGGGAGAACGTAAATTAGGACATAATGTAATTGATTCCTTCTATGCTCAGCACCAATTAGAAAGCCTTGATGTCAATAATACCTTATTAGATGAACTAAAAATGGCTGGTTCCGCTAAACTAGAAACCGAATTACGTAGTATTCTGGGCTGTTTCTTGTTTACAGGAGAAGATGCTTTCAAAAAAATCAAGGTATTATCTGGGGGAGAAAAGTCTCGTGTGGCATTAGCGAAGGTACTTATTTCGGAAGCGAACTTTTTGTTACTCGATGAACCTACCAACCACCTTGATATGGCCTCGGTCAATATCCTGATTCAAGCACTCCAACAATACGAAGGTACTTTTGTGGTAGTATCTCACGACCGTTTCTTTGTATCTGCGATTGCCAATAAAATTTGGTATATCGAAGACGAACAAATTAAGGTATTCCCTGGAACTTACGAAGAATATGAAGTTTGGCAAGAAGACCGTAAATTGGCGGGTTTGACAGAATCAACTACATCAAGCAAAAAGGAATCTAAAGCAGCACCAAAGCCACAGGTAGTTTCGATTGATGAAGCCACTCGTAAAGAAGCACAACGCAACCTCAAAAAAGCCAATCAGAAGGTAAGTGAATTTGAGGAAGAAATTGCGAAACTAGAAACACAAAAAGCAGCTATCGAAAAAGAACTTGCCGATCCTGCAATTTATGAAGATATTCATGCGTTGAAAAAAGCAAATGATGCTTATCAGAAATGTCAAGATGCCTTAAACGCAAAAACAGAAGCTTGGGAAAATGCCATGTTAGAAGTAGAAGAGTTGGAGAAGATATTGGCATAGCGGTGAGTAACAATCGATATATAACTTAACAGATGCAATTGGCATCACACTCTTTAACAATTATGAGAAAACGCTCTCTCGCATCAATAGGAATATGCTTCGGCTTGTTCCTATTTTTGTTTTCGGTTCATGCCCAAAAACGGAAAGTATCGACACCTACCAAAAAATTACTCTTTGAGAATGCAACATACGAGCCTTATATTCGCTCTGTACAACTCTACCCGCAAAATGGTACTGTCAGAACAGCTCAGGATGCTCTTGTTCCTCCTATTATCAGCTTGGATAATGCGTCGTCATTGCTGTTGCAATTTGATTGCTTAAACCAACAGTTTCAAAACTTTAGAGTAAAAATATTCCATTGCAATGCCGATTGGACTCCTTCTGTACTCAATGAAATCGAGTACTTATCAGAATACAACGACTTTCCGATTCAAGATTACTATGCGTCCTTTGCAACTAAAATACCGTATTATCACTTTAGCGTAACCCTACCAAGCGTAAAATTATCGGGTAATTATGTGGTTATGGTGTATAAAAACAGACAAGAAGACGACCTAGTGCTCACTCGGCGTTTTATGGTGTATCAAAATCAAATTGCTGTTGGCGGACAGGTCGTATTCCCCAATCATCCAATCAAAAGACGCACCCATCAACAAGTAAATTTTGGTATTAACTACGGCAGTTATCCCATCATTTCGCCTAAAGAAGACTTAAAAGTGGTTATTCGTCAAAACTATCGAGATGATAAAGTCCTAAAGGAGCTCAAGCCTTTTATGTTAGATAGTGATAATAGAACGCTCAATTATCAATTTTTTGATGGAGAAAATACCATGTTAGGGGGCAATGAATTCAGGATGTTCGATGGAAGAAGTTACCAGCAAAAGCTCGTCAACATTTCGCACATCGTGCAAGGAGAACAAGAGAATATCATTGAACTTTATCACGAGAAATCACAAGGAAACCTCTCCTACATTGATAATAAAGACTTCAATGGAATGTATGTTATTGATAACTACGAAACCAACAAAGGTGATACAGAAGCCGATTACGTACGAGTAAGTTTTCAACTCCTTAGTGATTCATTAGAAAACAAAAAGTTGTATATTAACGGAGCATTTAATGACTGGCGGCTTAATTCCTTCAATGAGATGCATTATGTGCCTGAAAACAGGGCTTATGAAGCCTTTATTCAACTCAAGCAAGGTATTTATAACTACCAGTACGTTACCGTCGACCAGCAAGGACGTATCAATGATATAGAGTTCGAAGGCTCTCATGCACAAACAGAAAATGTCTACGAAATTTTGGTATACCATCGTCCCATTAGTGGGCGAGCTGATGCCCTTGTAGGCTATAGTCTGATTCATTCTCGCTAAGTTTAATCAATCGTTAATTTCCAAAGACAAATCCCAACCAACTAATGAAAAAATTACTGTACCTAGTAGCCCTTTTTCCGCTCTTACAGAGTTGTGTTACGCCTTACCAAACAGGTAGTAGTGGAAATGGAACAAATGGCTCTTCCTCTGGTCGAAATTATCCCAATAGCCAACCCTCTAATTATCCCAATAGAAATGGAAGGGCTGCTGATAAAGGAGTAACCATCTCCAATATTCGCCTAACAGACCAATATACTATTTTGTATGTGACCTTTTTAAACACGAATAGAGCCTACCAAAACCAACAAGGTAGCAACAATGGCATAGAAACAATTGGCGTAAAAACTTCGGCTCAACTAATCGCTGCAAATGGGGCAAGGTATTTCCGCTTTATTAAAGCAGAAGGAATTCCTACTATTGGAAATGGTGGTAATTTAGATAATGTGGGCATGCGAACTCGCCCTGGAGACCAAGTAAACTTCGTGTTATACTTTGAACGCTTAGATAAAGGCTTAGAAAATTTCGATTTGTTTGAATGTAATGACTATGACCATTTAGTTTGTTGGAATGTTTATGGGCTTTATGTCAATAACCCCGCTCCTGTTTATCAGCAACCTGTGCCACAACAGCAACCCGTACCCGCTCAAAAGCCTCTTCCCAAACAAACGCCAAGTAATACGGGAGGAACAACAACCAAAGTACCTAAAACGGGTAAGGTCGGAGAAGTAGAAACACCGAAAACGCCTGCTACACCTACTATTATGGATGTAGCAATTTCTGGTTTTGTTAGAAATAGTAAAACTAATCAGGCTGTTAGTGCGACGATTAACTACAAAATATCAAGCAATAAACGAGACATTGACTCGGTGCAAAGCTTTGCTTCTACAGGCTTATATCGCATTTCGTTACAGAAAGGACAAGTGTACACCTATATCGCTTCAGCTAAAGGATACCAAGCAGTTAATGATGTTTTGGATTTAAGCAAAACAGCAGGTGGTCAAAAGATAATGAAAGACATTTATCTACTTCCACTGAATATTGGCGATAAAATTACCTTGAAGAATATTTACTTCGAAATGTCTAAATCAGATTTATTACCTGCTTCTTTTGCTGAATTGGATAAATTAGTCGCTATGATGAAAGAAAACCCTACGATGCAAATTAGATTAGAAGGACATACGGACATTGTAGGAGATGCAGATGCCAACTTAGAATTATCACAAGACCGTGTGGATGCCTGTAAAATCTACCTCACTCAAAAGGGAATCTCTTCAACCAGAATACAAGCTATGGGTTTTGGAGATAAATATCCTATTATAAAAAATGGAACAGATGAGGAACGAAAAGTTAACCGTAGAGTAGAGTTTTTAATCTTAAAATTATAAGTATCCCTTATCTAATAGAAAAAACTCGTTTAAGGCAGTCTTAAACGAGTTTTTTCTATTGATACTTACTTATTTCAAAGCTAGACCTTCTTAAAGTGCTTAATCGTTCTCTCTAATAGCTTCGTTGCGTGGTTATAGCCAACAGGACTTACAAATCCATAATTCCATCCAATAAAAATATATGATGGAATAAACAAAGCAATTAACGCAACCGCTCTTACATCTCGTAATGAAATCTGATTTTCTGCCATACAATAAAAACCAAAAGCATAGAAAAACAAAAACGAAAGCGACTTAGTCGTATCGGCGATAGATAAGGAGAAAAAGATTAAGGTAGTAATCGCCCCAAACACAACCAATCGATGAAATACTGGAAACGCTCGTTTCACAGGAATAAAAAAGAAGAGAAAATAGAACCAATAGCTTTTAATCGACAACATCAAGGTCATCGGAATTACGTTGAACTGGTCTAATAATCTAGTAAAGAAGTCATTCGTTGAAGCGTACCCAAGATGACAGTAATATTTCAAGACCAAGTAACAACTCAAGTAAATAACGGCTCCTGCAATGTAAGTAAGTAAACTTGGAATCAGCTTTCTATTGTCGCCATATACCCAGAAAAAGGGCACACAAAACGAAGCAATAAAAGCTCTTTCGTCCGTCAAAAAAGCAAAGAATAAGCAAACGATAGAGAGTGCTTTGTTTTTGCTCAACATGGCCGCCAGTATAAAGAAGTAAGCAAAAGAGATAAACCACTCCATATCAAAGAAAAAGGAGTTCCCTACAAAAAGTAAGGACGTACCTAAGGTAAAATAAAATGCCTTTTCTTTCGACCCAAACTTTTCCAATAAATAACGATATAATATGTAAAAAAAGCAAAAACCTGCCAATACTCCAAATAACCAAATGGCAGTTGCTTGGGTATTAATAGATTGTGTTCTGAACAATTGTCCAATGAAAGGGGCTGTTAGACGAAATGCTCTGTTGGGGCCATAAGCAACGACTTGTGTTTCATTTTGAGGTTGGAAAGGGTTTTGGATTTGCTTTTGCAAAATCGTTAAAAATAGGTCACTCGGGTCTTTTGATAATTTCTCGAATTGCGGGAATGCATATAAAATACTTATCAAACTTACTACTAGTGATACTCGAATGGCAGATTTGGTACAAAAGTTCACAAATTGTGTCAACATTATAAATAGCGTTTTACGAGATGTTAATGAAATATCATTCTCAAGGTCTGTAATTTAATTTAAGCCACAATTTAAACAAAATGACTGATTTAAAAAAATCTAAAAAAGTCAAAAGGCTACCTCTACGATTGTTGAGAGATAGCCTTTTGAGGATTAATATCCTAGTTTTTTTGAACTTTCACTAATTTTTTGATTTACTCTAGACAAAACTTGTTGTGCTCTAGTTAACTTTTCCGACACGGTATTATTACCATTTGCTTGTTCAACTTTCAGCTCTTCTACAACGGCTGTCCATTTATCTCGCTGCAACAACAACGCATCATAATTTTGCTTTTCTACCTCTGTTGATAAGCTTTTCTTAGAGTTCGTATTGGAAGTGTATTCTCCTACTGAGGAGTGTTCGCTATTTGTCTTTACACCATGACTCTTTGTACCTTTAGGAGTTGCATACTTCACTTCGTTTCTAGAAGACGGTGCAGTGTGATTTAAAATCTCTTCTTGCTTAGCCTGAGCCTGTACTGCAACATTCGCTAAAGAGTCTTGTAGTTGGCGAGCAGCTCTTTCTGAGCTTGTTTTTATGGTATCTACAGTTATAACACTGCTATCTTTTCCTAAAAAAGCTAGGGTATCATCTACAATTGGAGCTTCTCTTCCCGAAAATAGTCCTTGAAATTTATCTGTTTTATCGTATAATAAATAACCTCCAGCACCAATCATTATACTCACTAATGGCAATCCTAACCATAGAGCAGCTTTTTTGGCAGAGAATACAATTTCTTCATCTACCAGTTTAGTTGCTTTCGAGGCTTTTACATTGGCATTTACGTCTTTGCGGTTATTAATAACTTCCATCACAATGATATTACCGATACTTCCAACGGTAGCAGCAGTTGCTTCAGAAGAATATGCTCTTTCTAGACTTTTAACAGCATCATCTGCACTAGCACTTGACTGAACAAGTAAGTCAACTCTCGTTTCGGTTAAAATATTTCTTAAATTATCGCTACAAATTAACAAACGATCTCCTTCATGTAAGGAAAAACTAATAATTTCCAGTTTAGAGGGACGTGCTAAAAACTGTATTTTTTGTCCTCTTCTAATTAAATAACAATGCGTATCGCTAATCCAATTGATAAGCGACTTATCACCCAAATCCCAACCGACACGTAGTTCATTGTCAGGGTTGGTATCTTTCGCAATTTTAGTCGCAAACTGGTAAACATGTAAAACCGAATCACGCAGTACCTTATAGGTAGAATCTGCGTCATTGGAGTCTAACGGTGCATCAAACGATTGGTTCATATAAATTAACTATTTATGCCTTCTTAGGGACAATACAAGTAAGGAACTCTTCCATCACTCGTACCTAAATTACAAATAATATGCCGAATTATACGAAATTCTTATTTTTTGCCTGTAAGGAAGAATATTTAATTTTTATGACCTCCCAGACCGTGTCAAATTCTAACTCTGAGCACGTTTCTTTTTCTTTGATAATTAACTGTGCATTAGAGCCATTTTGATACGCTCCAGAATAAGGCATATACTTTTCAAACGTATTTAATTTACCAAATAATAAAATACCATAAGTTCCTACGGCATTTGCCAAATGGGCAGGACCACTATCAATTCCAATGTAGAAATAAGCATTTCTAATAATTTCAGCCGTTTCTATCAACGAATACTTGCCACATAAATTGTGATAACGAGGATTGCTTATGGTCATCTGGCTTTTCAGACCCACTTCTACTACGTCTAAATCTAATTCATTTATTAAGCACTCAACCAAGCGTTCCCAATGATACACCTGCCAATCTTTGGTAGGCTGGTTGGAACTACAGTGTAAAACAACATACGGTCTAGGCAAGACAATCTCGCTAATTTTATCTACTGTTTTCTGAGGAATGTACATTCGAGGGCCTTCTGAGAGCTTAGGTAAACCAGCAACTAAACCAAATACTTCCAATAAGTTACCAAAATCAAAATAATTGGCCACCGTAATACCCAATTCTATAGCTTTTGAATTCCTTAAATGTGTCCTCGTATAATCATAACGACGTAAGTCGCTTAAGTGTAAGTTATAAAAAGAGTGAAAGGTATTTTTTTTATTAAATAAAATAGAAAATAATACACTATACTCTACAATACTCTGGTGAATATTCGGGTTGGTATCAACTAGCTCTCGATAAGGCTTTTTCACAATCCAATAAATCAGCGAGTTTGGGTGCAATCGCTTCAACTCTCTTGATAAGGGTTCACTAGCCACAATATCTCCGAAATGTTCAGATAATAGTACTCCTATTACCTTTTTAGAGGGATTCATTATTCGTACAATGCCTATTTGAAGATACCATTTCAACCAGGAGAGATATGAGCCAGCCATATTTCCTATTTTGTGATACCGATAAATGCAGAGTTCAATAGTACGTTTTATAGTCATCAGAGATAATTTATTAGTGTTGTTCAAGCCAAGTAATCACTTTTTCAAAAGGCTTTCGAGCGTACTTTCTTACTCGTAAATAGCGTTTTACTCGAGTCGGCTTAATATAGAAACAAGGAATTTTAATATAGTAATCGTTAAAGTTGTCCTTTAACTGTTGAGCATAATAACGAAATAGAGGTACAATATCGGGACGGTTTTCAAAGGTAGAACGATTCTGATATTTAGATACTTCATTAGGTTTATTCAAGCCATAACCGCTAAAATGGAAAAACACCAAAGGCTGTTCATTGATAAAATAGTGCCCATCCCGTTGAGAGACCTTACGCTCATGCAAATTCCAGTAGGCAACATTATAGCCAGGATAATGGTCTACTAATACTTTATCTCGATAAAAGATAGGCACAAAAATCATCCAATGCTGATCTACAAAAAGGCCGTTGGCTAAATCTATACGGCAATCGTCACGCAGACGGTCTTTCCACCAATCAATCATCTCTACCGACTCGGAACTACGACTAATCGCAACAAAACCCAGATTGTACAGCCCTGTATTTAAATGGTCTGTTTCTCTCGTGTCAAAATCATCTTCGATAGGCGTAACAATATGAGGAGTTAGCACTACATTATATGTTTTGAGACTTTCAGTCAAACGGGTCAGTTTATCAAAGACGATAATATCAGGGTCAAAATAAATGATATTCGTAATATCTGGCCTATTCTTGAGGAAATAGTCAAAGTAATAGGGTTTTACTGCCGTGTTGAGTTCGGTGATATTATACTTTTCACACATTTCCTCAAAGCGTTCGATATGAATCTTGTCTATTTCGAGTAGCTGAAAAGGAGGAACTTTATCAGCATCTAACGTCACTTTATCAAGTCTATCAACTAAACCAATGACAAACTCAATTTCAGGGTTTTGCTCACGGAGCGACTGCCCCAAAGTTTGTGCCTGAGCTAAATAATTAATAGAACAAATCGTAAATGCTAGGGTCATTGGATAGATAGTGTAAGTATAGATACAAATTTCTGAAAAGCTCGGTCTTTATCATGCCTTTCCAAGACTTTTTTTCGGGCTTTCTCTCCTAATTGTTTAATACGTTCTGGATTATCTTGAAATTGTCTTATTTCAGCCGCCATTTGCTTTACGTCTAGATAGGGAACAATTACTCCTGCATCTTCTTCTACAAAATCCTTTGCTCCTCCCGATTCGTCAAAACATAAGATAGGTTTTGCCAGTAACGCTGCTTCTAGTACGACCAAAGGATAAGGGTCTTCTCGAGAAGAGATACAGAAAATATCAAACATCGCCATATAATCTAAGGGATTTGAAACAGAATCTTGAAAAGTCAGTTGATCCAGTCCTAACTTCTTACGATCAATTTCAAATAATTGGAAATCGACTTCCTCTTTTTTCCCTCCTACCCATAAAAAAGAAACCTCTTCCTCTCGTAGTTGATTGGCTATACGGATAAAAATATCAACTCCTTTTCTTAAATCAACCGTCCCCATTCCTCCTACTAATAAAGCATCCGCAGGAATGCCATACTTTGCTCGTAAGGCTCTTGTCTTTTCAAGATTTTCTTCAAACGACAAGGCACTTTCGGGTAATAAAGAAGGCAGTACATGAATTTTTTCGTCTGGAATACCATGATTTTCCAATAAATTATGGCGGATAGACTCGGCACAAGCAATAAAGCCCGCACTGCCCTTTAAGACTTCTTGAAATTCAAGAGGATGCGTATACATCTGGATGCCCATTTCTAACTCGTGAACATACGTCAAAATAGGACAGCCAAAGGTTTTTAGAAAAGGGAACAGTTCTCCATTGGTAAATGTATTTACCACAATAAGGTCAAAATGAGATTCTTTCAGAAGTGTCTGCGTATTTTTGTGCAAGCCTACCTTACCCGTAAGCCTTCTTACCACTCGTTTGAGTGCCGATTTTTGTTGACTTACCCCATGCCATAAAAAAGTGGGAGCCAAAGCACTGTAATCGTCTGCTAATTCTCCTCCATCTTTCAGAAGTACTGTAAAAGAAAAACGATCATCGGTTTTCAGCATCGTTAAAAACCGCAATAGTAATATTTGGGCACCCGCTCGATTAGCATCATGTCCAACAAAAAGTATATTTTTTTTCATAGAATCAATCAAGTAGCAAGACGCTACTTTTTCTGCCTGATTTATAATGGTTAATGAGTAATGATGAATGGTTAATGTTTATAGTATAAGGAATATTAAATGTATTCAATATTTTTCAATCCTTCTTACAGCCCTAAACATTACTCATTC
>JALRIJ010000359.1 GCA_023255485.1 Flectobacillus sp. | reverse complement strand
CCTGCACCAACGGCCTTAATTTCAGAGGCTTGTTCTGCCAAGTAAACTTCATGCCCTAACTGTTGTAAAGCTATGGCGGTTGTTAAGCCCCCTATTCCAGCCCCAATAATGATAATTTTCATCGGCTTAAGTATTTAGTTATTCCTGTTTAAGTTCTTCATCTATTCACTGCTAGTTAATAGCAATTACAAGGGCATTATAAGCTACACACAAACAAAGAGGAGAATAATAACGAGTATCATTCAAGGCAAATCGAGTTTCTTTAACTTTTTTGAAAAAACCAACGTACTTAAAATCGCCTATTGCCCTTACTAAAAATAAAAAAGCAATCCCTGCATTTATTCGCTTTACCCACTGCTCAGAAAAAACAACAGCATCTGAGAGAATCGCCCAACTAAAAAATGCCATCGTAAATAAACCAATAGCAACAACCAAGGTTGCCAATACCGAGGGTTGAAACGAGAGATTGCCTTCCTTTTTTTCTGGTATCACAGCATTGATAGAATCGAGTGGTATTCCGAGAAGACCAAGAAATGCCCAGTATACATGGATTGTACCTACTAGGCTAAAGAATATCGTATTTGTCCAACTAGAAATTTGTATCATTTGCTCTTTGAAATATTTAGAACAAATGTACTAACTCAAAATCAATAGTACAAATGTTCTAAAATAATAATAATTTTACATTAAAAATAGACTATTGAGCAATGACAACAAAGGAGCGGATTTTGGCGAAAGCAAAAGAGTTATATAATCAACAAGGAACTGACAGTATTACTGTTCGGCATATAGCCTCTGAATTAACGATGAGTCATGGTAATCTGTGCTATCATTTTCCGAATACCGACAGTATCATACAAGCTCTTTATATTGACTTGGTAGAAGAATTAAATGGTTTATTTGCAGGAATGGAAACAACATCCTCCTCTTTGCAAGTACTATATGACACCTCATTCAAAGGTTTCGAACTACTCTATGAGTATCGTTTTCTGATGTTAGATTTTGTTCGAATTATGCGAAGTATCCCAGCTATCAATCAACACTTTAAGCAATTGATGCTCGTGCGAAAATTGCAAATGATTCAAACCTTTAAGGACTTGGAAACAGATGGGTTGATTCGTTCACCACTTTTCCCAGACCAATATGAACTATTGACAGAACACTTACTTACTTTTGGTGATTTTTGGATTGCTCGTGCGGAAATTGTTTATGAAGGAGAAGTAAACAATCGTATTCAACATTATCATCGTGTCTTTTTAAGTTCACTTATTCCCATTTTAACGGAACGAGGTTTAGAAGAATGGGAACGCTTATTTATGTCAAAATAAGATTACTTCTTAAAACTAAAAAACGCTGATAAAACTGTTTTATCAGCGTTTTTTAGTTTTAATTATAATAACATCTTTCTAATTCCTAATTCTAAGCCTCTCAGTTCGGCAAGTCCTCTCAAACGACCAATGGCGGTATAGCCAGGATTTGTTAGTTTATCAGGGTTCAAATCGTCCAACATACGGTGTCCGTGGTCTGGTCTAAACGGTAAACGATAATCTTTTCTTCCTGCTTCAACTCTGCTATTTTGTTCAATTACTAAGGCTTTCATCACACCAAACATATCGACATCTCCGTCTAAATGGTCGGCTTCGTAAAAATTACCATCGGCATCACTTTTCGTAGCACGTAAGTGAATAAAGTTAATTTTATTACCCAAACGCTCAACCATTCCTACTAAGTCATTATCAGGACGAACGCCATAACTACCTGTACAGAAACATAAGCCATTATTAGGGGTGTCATACGCATTTAGCAATTGAACGGCATCTGCTTCGGTGCTTACTACCCGTGGAAGTCCTAAAATTGGGTAAGGAGGATCATCTGGATGGATGGCTAAATTGATACCTGCTTCTTCGGCAACAGGCGTAATTTCACGTAAGAAATCATATAAATTATTACGCAATTCTAAGTCACCAATTTCGCTATAAGTATCCAACACAGTAGCAAATTCTGCCACCGTAAAGCTCTCTTCACTGCCTGGAAGACCAGCAATAATGTTGCGAACTAATTTATTTTTAGCTTCTTCAGAGGCTGTCTTAAACCAAACTTCGGCTTTTTGTTGTTGAGCCTCTGTATAGGTTTCAACCGCTTTTGCTCTTTTCAAGATAAATAATTCAAAAGCAGCAAATTCTGTGGCATCAAAACGTAAAGCTCTTGAACCATCTGCCAAAAGAAAATCAAGGTCGGTACGAGTCCAATCTAATACGGGCATAAAATTATAGCATACCGTATCAATTCCTTGCTTACCTAAATTGCGTAAACTCAATTTATAATTTTCGATATATTGACGGTAGTTTCCAGAACGCTTCTTGATATCCTCATGTACAGGAACGCTTTCAATAACCGATAAATCAAGTCCTGCGGCTTCCACAATCGCTTTACGAGCAACGATTTCTTCTTCTGACCAAACCACGCCATTTGGTAAATGATGCAGCGCTGTAACAATACCCGTTGCTCCTGCTTGACGAATGTGTGCTAATGGAACGGGGTCTTTAGGCCCGAACCATCTAAACGTTTGTTCTAATGACATAATTACAAGTAAGTAAGATAGTTAACCTAATAATGAAAGTTATGTGATAAAGGGTACACAGTCACTACTAGGTTACTTTCTAACTATATTAAAAATAGAAATTATAAATATTTAGCCACGGCTTCTTCAAAACCCGGGAGTTCCGTTAGATCAATACCCCAAAGGCTTGAATTAGACAGTACTTTATGTAAGTCGAAAGTTCCCATCCATGCTTCATAAAAATACGGAGCAAAAGAACAGTTGATTGGATAAAACTCTCCATTACTTTCGCCATAATAGAAGCCA
>JALRIJ010000358.1 GCA_023255485.1 Flectobacillus sp. | reverse complement strand
AAGTGTGCCATCTTCATTCAATGCTTCATTCACAACGTCCCAACTATTAATTTTTCCCGCATATCTTCCTGCTACGGTATTGATGTGTTCGGTCATAAATATACGTACAGAGTCAGCACTTTTGATTTTACTAACAAAAGCAGGTAATTGCGAATGCCAAACTAAGGTATGACCAACAACATATATGTTATTTTTTTGCCCATATTCTACATATTTATCAGCGAGTTCAAAATTGTAACGATCAGGTGCTGGATGGATAACCTGAGATTTCATAATGTTCTCAGGCGTAATGGCATTGAATTCTCGCTTGATTAACTTATTCGCCTTTTCATTTTTTTCAAGAATATGCTCTGTTCCTAAGGCAGTACCAATTAAAAAATCTTTCTGATAAGCTGATTTCAACGAGGCAGGTGCTTGCTGGCCAAAAGAAAGGTTGATTGCTAGGGAACTGATAAGGAGGGTACGATATACAGTTGTAGGTATTGTATGATAATTCATGCTGTTTTAGTAATAAAGTAAATTGGTATAATCCGAAGATTTTTTTGACGCTGTAAAGTAAGTGAATGGACAAAAAAATACGTAGCACAAATTATTAAATATGGTTACCAAATGTTTAATGGGTATTAAATTGTTTAATTAATATAAATAATATTACAAAAAATAGGCTAGTATATGGCGAATGGAGAAAATAGACAGATTTTTAATGGAAATATGATCTTGGGTAAATCGCTAAAAGGGTAGGGGAATTACTCTAAAACAGCTTAATTAGTCTTGATATAGATGCTTTTTTATATTTATTAAGAAATAAGGCGGGTGAATAAATTCACCCGCTAAATGAAATAATGTTGAGAGTGAATTTATTCTTGACTTAGTCTTAAAATCAATGTTTAGTTTAAGATAAAGTATCCCGTTTTTCAGAAAATGATTATGTTGCAGCAACTTATCTAAGGGAATTATTGCTTACTAAAATAACTTTCTTGTGGCCCTAAATAACTTGGCTTTAAACCTCCTGTGTCAATCATTATTTTTTCTAACATAACGCCTTGGTCAACCATCCAAATTTTTAAGGTATGCTGACCCGATTTAGGTACATGAAGTTTTGTCTGACATTGTCTTGCCTGTTTTACAACGGTTTCAGCCCAAGCAGGATTAGACCAATGTACCTTAAATTTATCAGGAACATTGGTAATGTACTGAGGGGTTTGGTCGTCTATCGAAACAGCCAACTGAATCGCTCGTCCTGGCATTACATTGAGCAATGGGGAGGTCACTAAGGTAATGTCAATGGTATCTTTTGAGAAAAGATAAATCGGATATTCTAAACAAGGGGCATTTTTTGTTGGAACGGCCGCAGGTGTATGAGCAGGTGCTGTCGCTCTCATACCAGATAGCGTAAGACCATAGTCTTCTACCTTAATCCACTGAGAATTGGCAACGGCTGTATTTTTTGAAAAATGTTCTGCCTCGATAGCAATCAGTCCACCGCTTTCTACAAAGCCTTTTACGGTTTCGGTTGGATTAAATGCATTTACCGACACGACTACTTCCTGATCTGCTCCCGAAATGGTGATTTCTCCTGTGTTTCTGCCTTTTGGAACTAGATTCTTATCCAATTTTACCCAAATGCGTTTATCAGTTTGGTCGATTGTTCCATTATTTTCACTGAATGTTAACCAAGGAACGTTACTCTTAATGGTGTAATCAAAGGCCTGTTTACCACGATTAAAAACTTCAATAAAATGCTCTTTGTTACTGAAAATATCTAGTTCTGGAAGCATGGCTTTTTCAGAAGAAATCGGCCAAGTAGCTTCGCTTCCTTCTACACTTACTCCCATACTTGCCGCAGCTAAGGGTTCTATTTCTTGCAAAGAAACGGCTCTCAAACTATTTGTTTTGGGTGGCATCCAATCGTTGTAGCCAAGGTGTGTTTGATCCATGAAATGATTCCAACGACCGTCTGCATAAATGTGATTATAGTGATTCATTAAAGCGGTATCTTGCTTGAATAAGTCACGAGTACGGATTGCCATCGTGTTGGTACTCACTCGTTTTTGACTAGCAAATAGCTTATTTTTTGCTGCCGTAACATATAATTCATGTACTAAAGCACTAGCCTTCGTTGGAAACAAAACAATCTGATAAAACGCATCTCGTTTTTCTTTCGGTAATTTGGCATAGATGGCTTCTGCCTGAGCGGTAATTTTGTTGTACTCCGTTACAACTCGCTCCGCTTCTTGATAGTTGGTCAAACTGTAGGTTTGAGCTGTTAGTGATTCTGGTTTTCTACGTCCGTTAAATTTGGTGTATTTTGAAAGAATGTCTGCAATTTCGTTGGCAAACGTCGCTCCAAATTCACGAGTTACCCATGCACGAGTATAGTCGTTAATGTTGGAGTTTGTCCACTTATTGGTATTCCATGCCAAACTCATAAAATATTCCATCGGTAATTCATAGCCCTTGAAATGCCCTACGTTAACCACCCAAATTCTATCCGCTCCATATTGCTTGGCAAGCGACATTTGATCCCAAATTTTAGCAATAGGATTCGTATTTATCCATTCATAACTACGAGGGTCACCGTGATAATCGAAGTGATAATACACACCCGAACCGCCTGCTCGTTTACGCTCTTCGGGCGTTGGTAATCGGCGAATATTTCCCCAGTTATCGTCTGTCCATAAGAGTGTTATATTATCAGGAACTCGCATTCCTTCGTTATAATACTCCATAATTTCCTTATACAAACACCACGATTGTGGCACTTGCGAAATGTCTGGATTGACCTCTTCGGCAATGATTTTTTGTTGTCTATTAACAATTCCTTCTACCATGGCAATGTTTGCCTTGATACCTCCTTCAATTTCGGAATCATTGG
>JALRIJ010000357.1 GCA_023255485.1 Flectobacillus sp. | reverse complement strand
GGAATGAATCCACCAAGTTTTATCTATGAAAATGGTGGTAAAGGGGTATTTAAGGACGTAACTAAAGCTGTTTGTCCAGAATTAGAAAGTTTAGGAATGATTCGTGACGCTCGTTGGGAAGATGTCAACGGTGATAAAAGGAAAGAGCTGATAGTGGTAGGTGACTGGATGACTCCCATGGTATTCACTCTTAAAGGTAAAAAACTTGAGGTAATGACCACTGGACTAGAAAACTATGCAGGCTTCTGGGGTGCTTTGGCGGTAAGTGACATTGATAATGACGGAGATAATGATTTGATTTTGGGAAATATGGGCGAAAATTTTACGCTTCATATTAGTGAAGAGAAACCGCTGAAAATCTGGGTGAAAGACTTTGATGAGAATGGCACTACGGATAAAATATTGACGAAAACCATTGATGGCAAGGATGTAACGGTGTTTCTGAAAAGAGAAATGGCAGAACAGTTTCCGTTGTTGAAAAAGCAAATTTTGAAGCATTCAGACTATGCTCAAAAGTCCTTAAAAGATTTATTTCCTGCTAATGTTTTGGAAAAAGCTTTAGTGAAAACAGCAAATTATTGTAAGTCTGCCGTCGCTATCAACGATGGTAAAGGAAACTTTACACTAGTAGCTCTGCCAGAAACAGTGCAATTGTCGTGTGTAAATGCAATTACTTGCATAGATATTAACCACGACGGACTAAACGACATTGTTTTAGGAGGTAACTATACAGGGTTTATTCCACAATTAGGCATGGTCGATGCAAGCAGAGGAAATATTTTAATCAATAAGGGAAAAGGAACATTTAAGGTCTTGAAAAACCAGGAAAGCGGCTTTGTGACGAATGGAGAAATCAAGCAGATTAGTCCTTTGTTAATAGAAAAGAAACTTAACCTATTGACACTCATTAATAATGAAGTGCCTAAATTATATCGTTTAATTAACTAATTTATGCTAAAGATATTTCTTAGAAGCTGTCTTTTGATATGCTTATTCATAAGTGCTTGTACGAATAAAAAAGAGACTGTATTATTTGAATTACTTGATTCGGATAAAACAGGGATTGAATTTGCTAATGACTTAAAGGCTACCAAAGATTTAAATATCTTCAATTATATGTATTATTATAATGGAGGAGGGGTTGGAGCTGGCGATTTCAATAACGATGGTCTAGTTGATTTATGTTTCACCGCAAATATTAAAGAAAATAAGTTGTACCTCAACAGAGGTGGGATGAAGTTTGAAGACATAACTCAAAAAGCCAATTTCGTGGGCGAAAAAGGTTGGTCGAATGGCGTTTCGGTGGTGGATATCAATCAGGATGGAAAGCTTGATATTTACATAAGTCAAGTGGGTGGTTTTGATGTCTTGAAAGGACATAATTTACTATTCGTGTGTAAGGAAATTACCAAAGAAGGTATTCCTGTATATGAAGAAAAATCAAAAGAATACGGCTTAGATTTAGTGGGTTTTGGTACGCAAGCAGTCTTTTTTGATTACGATGTCGATGGTGATTTAGATATGTTTCAGCTAAATCATTCGGTACATCAAAATGGAACGTTTGGTGCTAGAGATCATTTTCAAGGAACGGTTCATCCATTGGCAGGAGATAAATTATTTGTGAATAACGATGGTAAATATGTTGAGGTAACACAACAAGCAGGAGTTTTTACAGATGCCTTAGGTTATGGACTTGGCGTAGGATTGGGCGATGTGAATTTTGACGGGTATCCAGATATGTACATTGGTAATGATTTTCATGAAAATGATTATTTGTATATCAATCAACAAAATGGAAGTTTTAAGGAAAAAATAGAAGAAGAAATGATGCACACGAGTCAATTCTCGATGGGGATTGACATTGCTGACATCAATAATGATATTTTTCCCGAAATCATTTCCCTAGATATGCTTCCTTTTGACCGAGAAATTTTGAAACGTTCAGAGGGGGAGGATTCGTATAACATCTTTAAATACAAGATTCGTCAAGGCTATAACTACCAATTTGCTAGAAATAATCTTCAATTAAACCGAGGTATTAATGGAGGCTCTACCAACGTAAAAGACGTATCTTTCTCAGAAATAGGGGTATTCTCAGGTGTGCATGCAACTGATTGGTCTTGGTCACCCTTATTCATGGATTTTGATAACGATGGACAAAAAGACTTATTCATTTCAAACGGGATTCCCAAACGGATGAATGACTCAGACTATATCAACTTTGTTTCTACGGATGAAATT
Source organism: Flectobacillus sp. (assembly GCA_023255485.1). Classification (GTDB taxonomy): domain Bacteria; phylum Bacteroidota; class Bacteroidia; order Cytophagales; family Spirosomataceae; genus JALRIJ01. The sequence goes on along the minus strand of JALRIJ010000357.1, from coordinate 643 downwards.
CAACAGAAAATTCAAAATAAAGAATTCGATGAATCAGATGCTTCTTTGATTGATAAACTTCCTGAAATTAAAATTAAGAATAAGTTTTTTCTGAATAATACGGATTTAAAATTTGCCGATTCGGAAGAACGAATTTTGAATAACAAAGAATCCTATTCAAATGGAGCTGTTTATGCAGATTTGGATAACGATGGCGATTTGGATATTGTTACCAATAATATCAACGATAAAGCATTTGTTTATGAAAACAAAAGTAATGAGCATGCGGTTGAAGGAAAACAAAGTATTCGTATTAAGCTAAATGGCTCGGAAAAAAACAAGAATGCTATTGGTGCTAAGTTATTAATTTTCAAGAAGAAAGGCGAAATTCTGTCTTTTGAGAAGTTTCCCGTTAGGGCGTTTCAGGCATCCATGGAAGTTCCTTGGGTGATTGGTTTAGGAGATAAAAACACCATTGATTCGAGCATTTTGATTTGGCCTGATAATACCTTTCAGAAAGTGGCACTGACTCAATCAGCAATCGATTTTACGTATGTGAAAGGCTTGCCTAAATTTGATTATACGGCTTATCAGAAACATAAAACGAATGATTTTGAGGTAAAAGATATCGCAGATGAGGTTAATTTAAATGTTCTTCATGAAG
>JALRIJ010000356.1 GCA_023255485.1 Flectobacillus sp. | reverse complement strand
GCCAATCTCAACGGTGAAGTTTTCGGTAGAGCCCTCAATGCTTTTTGTACCCGTTAATACTCCTCCTTCGTTAAAGCAAAACTCAATGGTTACATGAACGCCTGCTGTTCCTTTTACACTAAACTTCAGTTCTTGTTTTCCTGCTTTTTCTTCGATTTCGATGGTTGTTTCAATGGCTTTGATATTGCTTTGTGGGCGGTGTTCAAAATCCATTTTATTCCAGAAACGTCCGTCGGTACTTATCGAATGTTTGTAGTTGGCATCCTTACGTTTATATTGCTCAGGTAGCGGTTGGTAATAAGGTGCTTCGATTTTCTGATTAAGGACATATTTATTCCCTACTTTCTTGATACCATGGCTTCTGAAGTAACCTGTACTAAAGAAGTCAGTAGAGAAACGAAGGTATTTCAAAATCGCTTCCCCTTTTCTGAATGTAAAGAAGTTAGGGCTTGTCGAGCGTCCAGAACCAATGATGAGCGGAAAGTCAACCCCTCCAAAAATGGTAGCTGTAGTATCATTACGTCTAAATCGCACGAGATTACTTGATTCAAAGAATTTCTCAAAAGTCTGGCTTGGTTCTTTAGGGGTTGGCAAGGCTTGAGCATAGATAGGTTCTTCCAAAAAGAAGAACAATAAGTCTTTTAGAATTCTTTCGTCAAATCCTTTTACCCGTTCAATAAACTTCGTGATGGCAGCAAATTCTGCATTTTTATCCAACATGGCAAAATAGCGGTAGTCATGATAAAAATCGAGGATATTAAACGAGATAAATTGGTCTTGTCTTCTTGAATCATTACAGACCAAATCACCATTAGGTTCAAGGTAGAAGTAGGTCATTTGTAGGTTTTTACGCACATAATTAAAGAGCTGTGGTCTATTCAAAATGCGTCCTACGGTAATTAAAGCACGGTCAGATACTTCGGCATAAATCTGGCTACGTTCCAAATAATGCCCATCTTTATCCATGAAAACTCCTTCCGAGAGCCATTGGTCAATGCGGTTTACGTATTTTTTGTCAGGGAATAATTCATAAATACGAGCTAAAGCCGCCGACACTACCCAGCGATGGTTGGGGGTGTGAATCCCTCCTAAACGAAGCCCTTCTCCCGCTTTTAAGATAAACGTTTGTAACAAAGTTTTTACCTCGTTGAGAACAGGGTTCTTGACTCTTTTTAGAATGATGGCTGCCGAGCAAAGTGGTTCAAGAATAAAGGCGGTATCGGGAGGAGAAGCGAGGTTTCCAATGTCTAACGTTCCATCTTCATTTTGAGCTTTAACCAAAAACGTAGCGATTTTGTGCATCGCTGTCACGATTTCTTTTTGTTGATAATAACGAGAAGTTGGTTCGGTGAAAGTCGCTGCTAAATTGGCTAAATCGAAACCCAAACGACGTTTTATTTCGGTAATGTCTGTTGATAAAGTTTGCAATAATTTCGCAACTTCTTCATTATTAGCTTGCACCACTTTTTTGAAAAAATCACTGTCGCCCTCAGCACTCATGCCAAAACTAGCATTCGCTGAGAGTCCTACTACTGCTCCAAGTTTTATTAATTGAGAGAGAAACACTTTTCTTGAAATATTTTCCATTTCGAGAGGGGGTTAATTTGGTTATTATCTAAATTGTGTTGTAATTTGATTCATTAAATACCCTTTAACAAGCTATTATTTTGAATACTAAATCTTCCAATATTACCATTAAAGACATTGCTCGCAAGTTTAAATGCTCGCCCTCTACGGTATCGAGAGCGTTAAACGATTATCCACTTATCAATATTGAAACAAGGAAGACGATTCAAGAATACGCCCAAAAAATGGGTTATCAGCGTAATACAGTTGCCTTGAGTTTGCTTCAAAAGAATACTAAAACCTTAGGGGTCGTCATTCCCAATATTACGCAGTTTCATGAGACGGCTATGGTTGAAGGTATCCAATCTATCTTGCAACCACTCGGGTATTTATTAAATATCTGTGTTACCAACGAAAGCTATTTACTGGAAAAAGGATATGTCGAGCGGCTCATGGCCAATCGGGTTGATGGTATCTTCTTGTCGATTTCTCAGGAGACCTATTCAGAAGGGCATTACGAACACCTACAAACGGTGATGGATCGTAATGTGCCCCTTATTTTTATAGATCGTCAGTACGAAGAAATTCAAACGAGTGGCGTAAGTACCAATGATTATGTAGGTGCATTTTTGGCAACTGAACACCTGATACAATCGGGTTATAAACGCATTGCCCACTTGCGTGGTCCTCAAGGAATGGCAATTGCCGAACAACGTTTTAATGCCTACTGTGCTTGTTTGTTGAAATATAATTTACCCCTTGAAGATGAACTTATCAAGCAAGTAAATTTCACTATCGAAAGTGCGATTGAACCCACGAAAGCCTTACTCGATTTGCCAAATCCGCCCGATGCCATTTTTGGTGTAAATGACCAAGTGTGCTTTGGGGCTTTGCAACTTATCCGAGAAAAAGAGCTTACTGTTCCTACTGACATTGCCGTAATCGGATTCGATAATACACCTATTTCTGCTTATTTCTATCCTTCTCTGAGTACTATCGCTCGCCAAAGTAAGCCTATAGGAGAAACGGCTGCTAAATTATTCCTAGCTCAAATGGAAGGAAAGCCCATGTCGAGTAATATTAAACTTTCACCAGAATTAATTGTACGGAACTCTTCAAGCGTTGCAAATTAGTAATTTATTTTTGGATTATTTTGGCCTTCACAATTTCAAACGTTTGCATACAGTTTTATTTGAAAAATTATTTTTTATACAGTTTTATTCCACTAATATTGACCAAAATCATTGGAAGAAGATAAATTTTGTCATGTTTAGTGATATTTCTATGTCCAATATATTCGGAAATTTGGGCGTCGTTGTCACTCT
>JALRIJ010000355.1 GCA_023255485.1 Flectobacillus sp. | reverse complement strand
ACAAGGCTTATCCATAAAAAAACGTTCTGATCATGTTCTTAAAATACTTAAGATCTAATACAATATGCTAATACAATCTTATCGTTTGACTATGCTATGCAACAAGTAAGCCTTCATCCTAGCAACATGAATTTAAATTGCCTTATTTCATTTTTTAATATCACGCTACTTTAGAGAACAATTGACTGATGATATATCGTTTACTAGCAGCAGTAGAGATGTCGATATTTCTTAGCGAATAACTACACTTGCACCATATACAGAAGCTAACATTTCGGTAATTGAAAAAGGGTTATCGACATGTTTGTCGATGGCAGCTTACACTATTTCCTATTTCTTCTAATGGTGACATTTTCAGAACTTTCCCATACAGAAAAATTTTTGTCGCATAAGCCTAATTACGTAGCAACTGCGTGAGTAGGGTCTGGTACTAACTGAAAAGGAATTTGGAAGTAGCTTGTAAACGCTTGAATATCCTTCGTCTGTCCTTCGGAAATGAAGACTAATTCGCCTCCAAGTACTAAAATTTCTTGGTAGAAAGCTCTTAGTTTTTTAAGGTGCTCTAAGCCATATTGATTCCTACGCTGACCCACCACGATTAAGTTATAATATAGTAAAATACCGTTTACCTAAAGAGGAAATAAGCAATCGCCAAAGTGATAAACACATTGAATAACTGAGCAATCAAGAAAGCATAAAGCGGCTTTTTCCCTTCTTCGTTGAACAAATCAGAAAACTTAGTTTCTAAACCAATGCTGGTAAAGGCCAACGCAAACCAAAGTCCCTGTAACGATTTCAATACTCCTTTGACACTGTCAATGGTTTCGGCAGGAACGACAAAAGAAAAAATCAAGGATGCTCCAATAAAGCCTAATACAAACTTGGGAAAACGTTCCCAGATAACGCCCACTGTTGGTTTTGCCTCTTTAACTGTTTCAGATTGATTGTTGGTATAAGTCCAATAAATAGAGATACCAAAAGCCGCTAAGCCTAACAAGACATTCTGTGAGAATTTTACGATGGTACTGATTTTTAGAGCCGTCTCTCCTACCAAACTTCCTGAAGCAATAACAGCCCCCGTGGTGTCAATCGTACCTCCTAACCAAGCACCCGTTACTTCTTCCGAGAGATTGAGGGCTTTGGCAATAAAAGGTAAGAAAATAATCATCGGAATGGCTGTGATTAAGACCAAGGAAATCACATAGGACAATTTTTTAGAATCACCTTTGATAGCCCCCGAAGTTGCAATGGCTGCCGAAACTCCACAGATTGACACGGCACTCGAAAGCATAATGGCCATTTCTTCATCAATACCTAGTTTTTTAGAAATCCAGAAAGCGAAATACCAAACCGAAACAACCACCAACAAAGCTTGAATTAAGCCCAATGAACCTGCTTTGAGGATGTCTCCAAAAATAACGCTTGTTCCTAGCAAGACTAACCCAATTTTAACGAACAATTCGGTAGAAAGGGAGTCTTTTAACCAAGCGGGTACGGTAAAGAAATTACTGATGACCAAGCCAATCGACAGACTAAAGATAACGGCTTCTAAATTCCAATTTTTCAGAAAGGCATTTCCTGCTAAAATCAAGGCAATGGTCGTTAAGAAAAAGACGATGGGAAAACCTTTAGCGGTAGCAAGGGCACTTTTGCCGAGGGTAGCTGCCGCCAAGATGGCAATGGCATAAACCACTCCAAATACCAGTAGTATATTCACTAGATTGGAAAGGGTTAATACTTTCTCAATTAATTCAGAAGAGTCTTTCCAACCAAAAGTAGGATTAGGGATTTTCAGTCCTATTAAGGTAAGTCCAATGATGAGAAAACCATAGACAACGACTGTCCAGTCTTCGGTGAGCGTAAATTTTGATTGTTGCGTTGACATATTGAGGTGGTAAGTTGATTAAAAATTCTACAGTATTATTAATGACTTTCATGAAATTGTTCTCCTGCCGAAATAGCAATACTTAACTTATTCTCTTTTGTCGGAAGTGGACAAGTGGCATAGGGCGTAAAGGCACAAGGAGGATTATATGCTTTGTTAAAATCAAGATAGATAGACGACCCGTCTTCTTGGGGGACATCTACCTCTAAAAAACGGCCACCTCCATAGGTATCAAGATTATTGGTGGCATCTCCAAATACAATGAATAAATGTGCTTTCGTACCTGTTGTTTCTAGGCTATAGATTTTCTCATTTATCTTAAATACGAGTTTCCCTGGAGATTCTTCTTCAAATACACGTCCGGTTACGTCCAATATTTTTATTTTTCTCCCAACTGTTGGGACAAACTGAGCTTTTATTTTCCACTTTTCGTCAATGGGAAACGTTTTAATTCCTTTAAATTCCTTTAAAATGGGGTTTTCTAAATCTCTCAAACGAATGGCATACTTTGTTCCTCGTTGAATAACAAACCAACGTAATGATTTATGTGCTAGTACAATAGGCTCATCCTTGTAAGGAAAAACTTGAATATTAGTAACATCAGTTGATTCAGTCTTTACAGCAGCAGGAGTAGCTGCTGTAAAATGAACAATCCCTTTGTTCAGTGCAACAGTTCCTATAAAGGCATCGCTATGATCAGCAGGGAAAAGAATACTGTTCTTCTCATTACCTCCAAGGGTATTGTTGCCTTCTTTAAGCCAATATAAACCAGCTAAGTTCAACCATCCATCCGCTGCTTTCAAACTTTCTATTCTTTGCTGTTGCCACTGTTTAATACTTATTTCGTATGGCGTTTCTGTCATAAAAGATGATAACAAAAACAGTCCTATTAAGGCAATAAATTCTTTTTTCATATGCTCAAATTAATTCGTGTACTAAAATACAGATAAGTGAAGAGAAATAACGATTATCTCTCAAATCAATATCAGCGATGTGAGCAACGGTT
>JALRIJ010000354.1 GCA_023255485.1 Flectobacillus sp. | reverse complement strand
AATATTTACGTAACTGATTACGTAAATGCTTACTTAATTTTAAAGCTTTTCTATGGACTTAATATCGGAGTTGGGAGCTTTGGCTTTTGGGAGTCGGCTCAAACGAATGAGTGAAACCATTATGCGTGGGGGAGAAGAGGTGTACCGCTATTATGGTATTGATTTTCAGCCTAAATGGTTTCCGCTGTTTTATTACCTCGCCCAAAAGGGCGAAGCTGGAATCATGGAAATTGCAGAGGGCTTGCACGTCACGCATCCTGCGGTGATCCAAAATGCGAAGGAGTTGGAGAAAAAAGGCTTGATTGTCTCGACAAAATCGACTGAAGATGCTCGAAAACGCAACTTGACTTTATCCGAAAAGGGAAAAGAATTATTGCCTCAATTGCAAACCATCTGGCAGCAGATTAAGGAAATGAACTCGGAACTCATCGACACTCGTGAGCATAATATTTTAATCGCTCTCAAAGAAATTGAAGATGTTTGGGAGGAAAAATCATTCATCGAACGTTTTAAAATGTTCCACCAACTTAATTAATTTGAACTATGATTACGATTCAACCCTTTGAAAATCAGGACACAGAACAGATTGTTGACTTGATTTTGACTATTCAGCAAAAAGAGTTTCAAGTGCCTATTACCATCAACGAACAGCAGGATTTACTGGCTATTCCCACTTTTTATCAACAAGGAAAAGGAAATTTCTGGGTTGCTAAACAAGGCGATGAAGTAGTAGGAACAATTGCTTTAATTGATTGTGATGGAAAGGTTGGGGCTATTCGAAAAATGTTTGTGAAGAAGGAGTTTAGAGGGAAAGAGTTTGGTATTGCTCAACGCTTATTAGATACCTTGGTACTGGATGCCCAAACCACAGGAATTAAAACCGTGTATTTGGGAACATTGGAGCGGTTGAAGGCTGCTATTCGTTTTTATGAGCGAAACGATTTTAAGTTAATTGAAAAGACCAACCTACCTGCTGTTTTTCCGATTATGGAGGTAGATACACATTTCTATTGGAAACAACTCGTTTAAGTAAGAATATTGAATTATGAGTGTTAGATTTTGGATGTAATGGTCTAGTTATTAGATTTTTACAATGAAAAAATAATTAATTGTGAACAGATACTTAACTATTTTATTAGATGGAACAAGAAGTTCAATTGATCACGTATCAGGATTGTTATAAAGAGGCTTTTAAAGCAATTAATGTCGAGTGGATAGAAACCTATTTCAGAGTAGAGCCACACGATTTGGAACAACTGGATGCTCCCGAACACATTATTGAAGGAGGCGGACAGATTTTTTTAGCCAAAATAGGCGATGAAATTGTGGGTACATCTGCCTTGATTCATGATGGTGATGGGGTATATGAACTCGCTAAAATGGGGGTGCGTCCTCATGTTCAGGGATTGGGTCTGGGTAAAAAATTATGTCAATGGACGATTGAGGAGGCAAAAAAACGTCAGGCAAAGGTCTTGTATTTGCTTTCTAATACTAAATTAACGCCTGCAATCACGATGTATGAGCGTTTGGGTTTTGTGGAAGTGCCTTTGGAAGAACGATTGTATGAACGTACCGACATTAAAATGGTCTATCAAGGATAAGATGAATATAAAAGTAATCACGGAAGAAGAAGATATTAATGCGTATTATACTTTGCTTCATAAAGCAATCACCGAAGAGGGTCAGTTTTTTAGGCTGTCGCCCTGCGATATGGTAGATGAAGTGTTTCCTTCACAAAACACGAATGACTATTTTACGTTAGGAGCATTTTCCGAAGAAGGGGAGTTGTTGGGTACGGTAGGCTTCAAACGAGATACCTTCTATAAACTCCAACATAAAGGTTTAGTGTTTAGAATGTATGTGGACAGCAAAGCGAAGGGCTTGGGATTAGGTAGAAAGTTGTTGCAGGCTTTGATGGAAAAGGCTACTCAAAATTCGGAATTGCGTCAGTTGTATTTGTACGTAGTGGCATCGAATCATCGGGCAAAAAGTTTATATACTTCCGAAGGCTTTGAAATTTTTGCGACCGAAAAAGGGAGTGTTCGTATGGCGGAAAATGAATATGTGGATGAAAATATGATGGTGAAATATCTGTGCTAGGTGATAATTATAAATTATGAATGTTGAATTTAATATTTTGGATATTAGGTCTTTATGAGAGTTTTAGTGCAAAATGATTTTGCACGATTACGCAGTAGGTATAGAATAAAAGCCTCAAGAATATGTGAATGAACTCACGTATTCTTGAGGCTTTTTTATGTCTCTAATTTTTGACCACTTTTACTAATTGAACGGCATCGTCTGCGGTAATTCTAACGAAGAAAACGCCACTCGTTAAAGCTGTGGCATCAAAATAACCCACATAAATATCATTCTGATTATCCAATTCTTTGGTAGCGACCACTGCACCTAACAAATTGACTAATTCAGCTTTTACTACCTTTGGACGTTTCGGTGTTTGGTAGGTTAACACAATATTTTCGGTAGCAGGATTTGGATATACTTTTGTGATAACATCTGTAATAACTTCATTTTCTGTTGCGGTAATCGTAATGGTAAAGTTGGCCGAAGATGGTGTAATACATCCATTTAAATCCATTACTTGTACGGTGTAATTACCCGAACTACCTGATGCTGTTGAAGAGGAAAATCCGTTACCAAGATTTTGTGTGGTGGGAAGACCTAACGCCGGTAAGTCATCTTTCATCAACGCTTTAATTGGCGAAGATAGATTTGTGGTTACCGACATTGCTGGAACAACACGTGACGCAATTGACACAAAATACAATCGATTTGGATTTGAATTCAATTTGGTGGACACTGCCGGAATCAGACGTAAAGCTAAGGTAAAAGAAGATTTAGAGTTTTACTCAGTGATGCGTTCGGTGAGAGCTATTGAACATAGTGATGTTTG
>JALRIJ010000353.1 GCA_023255485.1 Flectobacillus sp. | reverse complement strand
AACATTTAAAATTCAATATTCAGAACAAGATGCTTCTTTCTATAGATCAGGGTACAAGTAGTACCAAAACATTACTTTTTGACGAAGCAGGGCAAATCCTCGCTCGTGCTTCTGAACCACTTAAAACGGCTTATTTAGCTGATGGTTTTGTAGAACAAGACCCTGAAGAAGTGTTAAGCAACGTACTGATTTCAGTCGAAAAATGCTTAACAGACTTTAAATCAAAAGGATATGACCTTAGTTTGATTACTGCCTGTGGGATTTCTAACCAACGAGAAACGTTTGTCCTGTGGGATAAAACAGGAAAGCCTTTGTATAATGCCGTAGTTTGGCAATGCAAACGTTCCGTTAGTATTTGTGAACGCCTAAAACAGGAAGGACTAGAAGCTGAAATTACCCAAAAGACGGGCTTAATTTTAGACCCTTATTTTTCGGGAACTAAATTGCTCTGGCTTTACGAAAATAATCCCGAAGTGAAAGAAGCTATCGACGCAGGAAAGGCGTATTTTGGAACAATTGATACGTGGTTATTGTATAAATTGACCAATGGAAAGTCTTTTGCAACCGATCATACCAATGCGTCGAGAACCTTGTTTTTCAACCTACAAACGCAACGTTGGGATAGAGCGATTTTAGAAAACTTTGGTTTGTCATCCTTGAATTTAGCTGAAATTAAGCCTTCTTCTGCTTATTTTGGAGAGACTAATCTCAATGGCTTATTACCTCAAGATATTGCCATTACGGGTATGATTGGCGATTCGCACGCTGCTGCTTTTGGCGAAGGATGCTTTTCGGCTGGTACTGCCAAAGTGACCATGGGGACAGGCTGTTCTATTTTAATGAATATCGGAGAAAAAGCCATGCCTTCTACCAAAGGGATGATGACTACCGTTTGTTGGAGTACAGAAAAGCGTACCGATTTTGCCTTAGAAGGCGTTATTGTCTCTTGTGGAGCAACGGTCGAATGGCTTAAAAATGAAATGGGTCTTTTTGAAAATAGTCGAGAAACGGAAGCGATGGCAAGCTCTTTGTCGGACAATGGAGGCGTTTATTTAGTGCCAGCCTTTAGTGGTTTGGGAGCTCCGCATTGGCAAATGAATCGCAAAGCAAGCATTGTCGGGTTAACGTTTGGAACTACTAAAAATCACTTAGTTCGTGCTGCCTTAGAATCCATTGCCTATCAAGTGAAAGACGTGATTGTAGCGATGGAAGCAGACACAGGTATTTCTTTAACCGAAATTGTAGTCGATGGCGGTATCAGTGCCAACCGTTTTGTGATGCAATTTTTGGCTGATTTATTAGGAATACCTGTCATTAATATCGGAATTGCAGATGTTTCTGCTTTGGGAGCGGCCTACGTAGCAGGACTAAAATCTGGATTATACACTGATTTTGAACAACTTAAACAGTTGAATAATCACAAAACAACAGTGACTCCATCCGTAGAAAGAGCTTATGCCTTAGAGGCGTATCAGGGTTGGCAACGAGCCATTGATGCGAATGAATAATAATCACAAGCCTTCACTCTGGTGAGGGCTTGTGATTTAAAAACCGTTGCTCGTTGTTGATTAAATGACGAGCTTATGCCATTCTTAAATAAAGCGGCTAATGATTGAAAAATTGTTTTTAAAGAAAGTAATTGTCATCAAACATTTAGCCTTTTGAGTTAGTTAATCAGAGAAGAAATAAGCTCATGGTTCATCTTAATCTCCCACTACATGAAAAAGCTACTTACTGTATTTTACCTATTTACTACCCTCCAATTGTACGGACAAAAGAAGTCATTCGATGATGTGATTCGTTTCTTTCATGCCGAAAAAAACTTTAGGGGGGCAGTGCTTGTCGCCACAGATGGACATATAGACTATGTCGATGCTGTGGGTCTTGCCAATAGCGAAAACGGGCAGAAGATGAATGTTAGTTCAACCTTTAAAATTGCTTCGATTACAAAAACATTTACTACTGTTCTAATTTTACAATTGCTTCAAGAAGGAAAAATTGATTTGAATGCTGCGATTGGAACCTATTTTCCCACTTATAAAGGAGAAGGGAAAGATAAGGTAACTATTAAAAATCTACTGACTTATAGTTCTGGTATTTCAAACGATGCCGAGCCTCTTGGAATGAAAAGCTTTCAAACTTATCTTACATTAGATGAATACATTGCGAAGTATTGTAGTGGTAAATTAGTTGAATCCCCTGGTGCGAAGAGTTCATATAGTAATACAGAATTTATAATTTTGAGTAAAATTATTGAAAACATCACCAAACAGTCATTTAAGAAGGTGTTACAAGAGAGAATCTTGAAACCGCTAAAGATGAAAGATACGGGTATTTTTGTTGATGGAAATGAGGCGAAAGGTTTGGTAAATTCTTACACTGTAAACGATAGTACTCAACGCACCCAAATAGATGAACCTTATTTTATACAAAATTTCTACGGAGCGGGAGCTATCTATTCAACCGTTCTTGATTTACTAAAATTTGATACTGCGATTTTTAATCACCAACTGTTAAAACCTGAAACTACGGCTCTAATGTTAGACCCCAATGCGGAACTAAATAACGTTACATTTGGTTTTTGGTACTCAACTGGGTGGGGCATTTTTAGCGATAAATTTGTATATCGCCCAGGTGGAATACTTGGCTCAACGTCCAATTGGATTCATACACTTACAGATAAAAAGAGTATTATTGTATTTAGTAATACGAACGGAAGCAATCTCTATGAATTATCTGAACAATTATACCTTGTAAGTAAAGGAGAAAAAGCTACTCTAGGAAGAAGGGATAACTAAAAGCAAGCGACTAGGTAACGATTCTACTTCAAGAAAGTTCATAGGGTTTTAAAATCAACAAATTAATATTATATGAGTCAGTTAAGCTATCGAGATGCGAATCTCGATGATTTGAGCAGCATCGTTA
>JALRIJ010000352.1 GCA_023255485.1 Flectobacillus sp. | reverse complement strand
ATGTGGGTGCCGATTTAGTAGGGAAAGTAGAAGCAGGAATTCCAGAAGATGACGTGCGTAACCCTGCAACCATTGCCGATAACGTGGGTGATAACGTGGGTGACGTAGCGGGTATGGGAGCCGATTTGTTTGGTTCGTATGTCGCAACAATTTTGGCAACCATGGTATTAGGTCAAGAAATTGAGGTGACAGATCATTTAGGAGGCTATTCGCCCATCTTATTACCGAAGTTGATTGCGGGCGTTGGTTTATTAGCTTCGTTGGTTTCGACGTTCTTTGTACGTATCAAAAACGAAAATTCATCCGTACAAAATGCCTTGAATTTAGGTAACTGGATTTCGATTATCATCACATTTATAGCTTCTTATTTTTTAGTGAAACATATTTTGCCAGAAACCCTTAACCTCCGTGGAAATGAATTTACGTCGAACGGAGTATTCTTGGCGATTGTAGTAGGTTTGGTCGTTGGAACATTGATGTCGATGATTACGGAATATTATACTGCCATGGGTAAACGTCCTGTATTATCAATCATCGAAAAATCGGGTACAGGACACGCTACAAACATCATTGGAGGTTTGGCAGTTGGGATGGAATCGACGGTATTACCGATTTTAGTATTGGCAGCGGGGATTATTTTGTCTTACAAATTTGCAGGACTTTATGGGGTTTCGATTGCTGCTGCAGGGATGATGGCAACAACGGCTATGCAATTAGCGATTGATGCTTTTGGCCCTATTGCCGATAATGCAGGTGGAATCGCCGAGATGTCACAATTACCGCCAGAAGTACGTGAGCGTACCGATAATTTAGATGCTGTAGGTAATACAACGGCTGCGACGGGTAAAGGCTTTGCTATTGCTTCTGCTGCCTTAACTTCTTTGGCTTTATTTGCTGCTTTTGTCGGTATTGCGGGAATTTCGGCCATTGATATTTATAAGGCAGACGTATTAGCTGGCTTGTTTGTAGGAGCAATGATTCCGTTTATTTTCAGTGCTTTATGTATTTCAGCGGTGGGTAAAGCAGCGATGGAAATGGTGAACGAAGTACGTCGTCAATTCCGTGAAATTCCTGGAATTATGGAATATAAGGCAGAACCAGAATATGAAAAATGTGTGGCGATTTCGACACAAGCTTCTATTCGTCAGATGATTCTTCCTGGAGCAATTGCTTTGATTACTCCTGTGCTGATTGGCTTTACCATGGGACCAGAAGTATTGGGTGGTTTATTGGCAGGTGTAACGGTTTCGGGTGTATTGATGGGTATCTTCCAGTCAAATGCAGGGGGTGCTTGGGATAATGCCAAAAAATCATTTGAAAAAGGGGTAGTCATCAATGGTGAAACATATTATAAAAAATCAGAACCACATAAAGCATCCGTAACAGGTGATACCGTGGGTGATCCGTTCAAAGATACGTCTGGCCCTTCGATGAATATCTTGATTAAATTGATGTCTATCGTGTCGTTGGTAATTGCTCCATACATTGCAGTTGATTCTTCTAATTCGGCTTGTTGTGCGGATATGAAAGGGGCTGCTTGTTGTAAAGATAGCACCATGATGCACGGTCACGAAGGAATGAAAATGGCAGGAGCCGCTGCGGCAACCTTAGCAATCACTTCGACCGATGGAAAAGAAGTTACGTTGGAAAATATCGGTAAAATTGAAGGGGCTTTGGTAGATTTCATCAAATCAGATAAAGCAGTAGATAAAACAACATGGTTTGATTTCGATAACTTAACCTTTGAAACGGGTAAAGCGGTTTTGAAAGCAGAGTCACAGAACCAGCTTAATAATATTGCCGAAATTTTGAAAGCTTATCCGAAAGTAGCCTTGAAATTGGGAGGATATACGGACAATACGGGTGATGCAAATGCGAATTTAAAACTGTCTGGAGACAGAGCAAAAGCTGTAGAAGCAGAATTGGTTAAACTAGGCGTTGCCGATACTCGCTTAGAAGCAGAAGGGTACGGACAAGAACATCCTATTGCCGATAATGCAACCGAAGAAGGACGTGCTGCAAATCGTCGTATTTCGGTACGAGTGACAGCGAAGTAATCAGTAATAATGCAAAATTTTGGATTTAATACCTTAACCCCAATCCTGAAAGTGGTCGAAGACCCTGTCAGGGTTGGGGTTTTTGTTTGATTCTTCGTTTAGGGAGTTTAAATTTTAACGTCGGCTCTTGCATTCTCTTTTTAGACTTTTAACTCCTAACCTTTCAACTTCTACACTATCCTAAAGGCATTAAAAAAAGCGTCATTCCATAAGAATAACGCTTTTCACACTATACCAAATATTATTATGATAACCACAAATACTGGTTTCTAAGTCTTGTTTCTCCATGTAATCACTACTGTAATCGTAGTGTACTAACTAATGATACAAAATTAAGTATAAATGATTATAAATAAAATAAGTAAATATACTCATTTATTCTATTATCTTAACTAGATTATCTACGCTGAACTGCTTTCGAAGTCTTTTGGTAGCTAAAATCATATTGGAAATCGCTTTTTCTGTTTCTTCCCAATGACGAGTTTTAAGTCCGCAGTCTGGATTTACCCATAAATTTTGTGCAGGTAGCACTTGCAATGCTTTTTCAAGAAGAAAACTAATTTCCTCTTGGCTCGGAACTCTAGGAGAGTGAATGTCGTAAACTCCTGGCCCAATTTCATTTGGATAACTAAAGTTAGTAAAAGAACTTAATATTTCCATCTGTGAGCGTGAAGTTTCTATCGTAATTACGTCGGCATCCATGCGAGCAATGTCTTCAATGATGTCATTAAACTCTGAATAGCAGACGTGTGTGTGAATTTGAGTACTATCTTTCACTCCCGAAGCCGATAGTTTGAAAGCATTCACCGCCCATTGAAGGTAATTTGCCCAGTTTTCTTGACGAATTGGCAACCCTTCTCGAATCGCTGG